>CAXRBC010000046.1:0-27222 GCA_964228515.1 Ilumatobacteraceae bacterium | reverse complement strand
GGTGCGCACGTCCGACGGACGGGTCGGCACCGCGATCTACGAGGTGACGGGGCAGTGGCACCCGACGTACTTCCCCGTGGCGCGGGGCCTGCGGCTGGGGGATCGCGCGGGCTGACGTCGCCGGGCGGCGGGGTCGCCGGGCGGCGGGGTCGCCGGGATGTGGCGTCGGGCGACGCCGTCGTCGGCCCTAGGCCGTCGCGACCTCGAGCAGGGCCGCGAGGCGGTCGAGCGTGGCGCGCATGGCGGCCTCGTTGCGCCGCAGCAGGTTGGTGCGGCGCAGCAGCAGTCCCGAGCGGGACCGCGACCAGTCGAACTGCTCGGTCACGAGCGTGCCGCCGTCGCGCGGCTCGAGGACGTAGCGCCACGCGTTGTGCGCGAGGTGCCACCACGCGATGCGGCGACCCTCCTCGAACTCGATCACGCGATTGACGACGCGGTAGGGCAGGCCCCAGCGCATCGCCATGCCGAACCTGGCGCCGAGGTGCAGGCGCGCCGGCCCGCTGATCTCGCCGCGCACGGTGCCCGAGCCGTCGATGCGCGAGTGCATGCGCGGGTCGGCGAGGATCTCGAAGATCTGCTCGGGCGTCGCGCGGACGTGGCGCGAGACGGAGACGATGCGCTCGCCGGCGGGGATGGTCACGTCGTCACGCTAGGCGTGGGCGCCGATGGGCAGAGGTGGGCGCGCGGGCGCCGATGGGCCGAGGTGGGCGCGCGGGCGCGCCCATTACCCTCGGCGCGGTGGTGACGCGGCGGATCATGGCCACCAGCGGCGGCTTCCTGCCCACCGAGCGCTGGACCGCGGTGACCGCGGGCCGCACGATCCGGCGGATGCTCGCCCTCGCGCGGCGCGAGCGACCGCGCGTGTGCCTCATCCACACCGCCTCGGGCGACGACCCGGCCGGCTACCTGCGCGCGTACGCGGCCCTCGGCTCGCTGTCGTGCGACGTGACGCACCTGCAGCTCTTCGTGCAGCCCAACGCCCCGGTGCGCGAGCACGTGCTCTCGTCCGACGTCGTGTGGGTCGGCGGCGGCTCGGTGGCCAACCTGCTCGCGGTCTGGCGCCTGCACGGCCTCGACGACGCGCTGCGCGAGGCGTACCACGAGGGCGTCGTGCTGGGCGGCGTGAGCGCGGGCTCGATCTGCTGGCACCGCGGCGGCCCGACCGACTCGTACGGTCCCGAACTGCGCCCCGTCACCGACGGACTCGGGCTGCTGCCGTGGGGCAACGGCGTGCACTACGACAGCGAGCCCCGCCGGCGACCGATGGTGCACCAGCTGGTGCGCGACGGCGTCTTCGACCTCGTGTACGCGACCGACGACCGCGTCGGGATCCTCTACGAGGACGAGGTGCCCGTCGAGGTCGTGGCCGATCGCGAGCCGGGCGAGGCGGCCGTGGCGCCGCGGCCGGGGATGGAGCAGGCGGGTGGCGCCGCGGGGCCGGGGCCCGCGGCGTACCGCGTCGAGCGCGTCGGCGGCGAGGTGCGCGAGACGCGCCTCGCGCCCGGCCCGATCACCGGGGCGTGACCGCGTGAGGGTCGAGCAGGTGTCGCCGGCCATCGGGGCGGTCGTGCACGACGTCGACCTGTGCGCGCCGATCGGCGACGCGACGCGCGACGCGCTCGCCGACGCGCTCGTGGCGCACCACGTGCTCTTCTTCGAGAGCCAGCCGCTCACGCCCCGCCAGCACCGAGACCTCGCCGCGCGCTTCGGCACGTTGCACGTGCACCCGTTCTACCCCCACGACGGCGAGGTCGAGGAGATCATCGTCCTCGACACCAACGCCGACAACCCTCCCGACTCCGACACCTGGCACTCCGACGTGAGCTTCATCGAGGCGCCACCGATGGGCGCGATGCTCTCGGCACGCGTGCTGCCCCCGCGCGGCGGCGACACGCTCTTCACCAGCTGCATCGCCGCGTACGAGGGGCTGAGCGCGCCGATGCGTGCGATGCTCGACGGCCTCACCGCCGAGCACGACATCGCAAAGGCCTTCACCGACGACCGCTACGGCGCCACCGACGAGGCCCGCGAGCGACTCGCCGCCTCGCGCCGGGCCAACCCTCCCGTGGTCCACCCCGTCGTGCGCACGCACCCCGTGAGCGGCCGCCGGGGGATCTTCGTCAACCACTCCTTCACCACGCGGATCATGGAGCTCTCCACCGCCGAGAGCGATGCGGTGCTCGAGATGCTCTTCGCCCACGTGTGCCGCCCCGAGTACACCGTGCGCTGGTCGTGGAAGCCGTACGACCTCGCGTTCTGGGACAACCGCCTCACGCAGCACTACGCCTGCGCGGACTACATGCCGCACCGGCGCGTGATGCACCGCGCGACGATCCTCGGCGACCGGCCGCGCTGAGTCGCCTGCGCGGCGACGGGCCGCGCTGAGTCGCGGCCGACGGACGTCACACCGCAGCGCCCCGTCCGCTCCCGGCGAGGCGCGTAGCGTCGCGGCGATGTATCGGCGCCTCGCGAGGTGGTGCTTCACCCACGGCGCGTGGGTCGTGGCGGCGTGGATCGCGGTGCTCGCCGGCGTCAACGTCGCGGCGTCGGCCGTCGGCTCGGCCTTCAGCGCGGAGTTCACCATCCCCGCGTCCGAGAGCGCCCGCGGCCTCGAGATCCTCGACGAGGCGTTCCCCGGCGCCGGTGGCGCCTTCGGCGGCTCGATCGTCGTGAAGAGCGACGGCCCGGTGGACCGACCCGACGTGCGCGCCCCGCTCGAGGACCTGCTCGCCCGCGTCGACGGCATCGACGGCGTGGGCATCGTGAGCCCCTTCTCGCCGATCGGCGCCGCGCAGGTGTCGCCCGATCGCACGATCGCATTCGCCGAGGTGACGCTCGCGAGCACGATCGATCAGACCGCCGCCGCCGAGATCGGTGCCGAGATCGCCGCGATGCTGCCCGAGATCCCGGGCACCGTGCTCGAGGTCGGCGGCCAGGCGCTCACCGAGTTCGAGCCACCCGCCTCCGAACTGATCGGCATCGCGTTCGCGATCGTCATCCTCATCCTGGCCTTCGGCTCGGTGCTCTCGATGGGCCTCCCCATCGGCGTCGCGCTGGCCGGCGTCGGCACCGGCGGCGTCGGCCTCGTCTCGCTGCTGAGCAACGGCGTCGGGATCCCCGACTTCGCACCGTTCGTCGGGATCATGATCGGCCTCGGCGTCGGCATCGACTACGCGCTGTTCATCGTGACGCGCTTCCGCGAGCTCACCGCCGGCGGCCTGCCCGCCGCCGTCGCACTCGCCGACGCGCTGCACACCGCGGGCCGGGCCGTCGTCTTCGCCGGACTCACCGTCGTCTTCTCGCTGCTCGGGCTGCTCGTGATCGGCATCGGCTTCGTGAGCGGCCTCGGCATCGCGGCCGCGGCCACCGTCGCCGTCACGCTCGCCGCCTCCATCACGCTGCTGCCCGCGCTCATCGGCCTGCTGCACGCGAAGATGGAGATCACCCGCTGGCGCGGGCTGCTCACCGCGGGCTGGGTCGCCGTCGCCGCGCTGGGCGCGGGACTCACGTACGCGCCGCTCGTCGCGGCCGGCGCCATCCTCGCCGCGGCGACGCTGCTCGCCAGCGTGGCCGTCTCGCCGCTGCGGCGCCGCGTGCCCGTGCGCCGGCCGCGACCCTTGCGCGAGACGATCGCATACCGCTGGAGCCACCTCATCCAGCGGCGGCCCTGGACCTTCGTGCTCGTCGGCATGGCGGCGCTCGTCGCGCTGACCGCGCCGGTCTTCGGTCTGCGCCTCGGCTTCTCCGACGAGGGCAACCTGCCGGAGGAGACGTCGGCGCGTCGCGCCTACGACATCGTCGCCGAGGGATTCGGCCCGGGCTTCAACGGCCCGCTCCTCGTCGTCGCCACCACGTCGTCGACCGACGCCGCCGCGACCGAGACCGAGACCGTGCTCGGCGGGCTCGTCTCAGCCATCGGTGCCGACGCGGGGGTCGCCGCGGTGACGCCGCCGTTCCCCTCGCCGGCCAACGGCGCGGCCGCCGAGTCCGCGTGGCTGATGCGCGTGATCCCCACCACCGCGCCGCAGGACGAGGCGACCGCGCAGCTGGTCGACCGGCTGCGCGCGGACGTGATCGCCCCCGCGCTCGGGGGCACGGGCGTCACCGCATGGCTCACGGGTGCGGTGCCGGGCAGCATCGACTTCACCTCGTACCTCGCGGGTCGCACCGTCGGCTTCTTCGCCGCCGTGCTCGGCGTCTCGTTCGTCCTGCTGATGATGGTCTTCCGGTCGATCCTCGTGCCGCTCAAGGCCGTGTTCATGAACGTGCTGTCGATCTCCGCCGCCTACGGCGTGGTGGTCGCGATCTTCCAGTGGGGGTGGCTGAGCGGCGTCTTCGGGGTCGAGCCCGCGCCGATCGAGCCCTTCGTGCCGATGATGCTCTTCGCCATCGTCTTCGGCCTCAGCATGGACTACGAGGTGTTCCTCCTCTCACGGATCAAGGAGGAGTACGACCGCACGGGTGACGCGATGAACTCCGTGGCCGACGGCCTCGCCGCGACCGCCCGGGTCATCACCGCGGCGGCGGCCATCATGGTCGTCGTGTTCGGCGCGTTCCTGCTCGAGGACGAGCGGGTGATCAAGCTCTTCGGCGTCGGGCTCGCCGTCGCCGTGCTCCTCGACGCGACCATCGTGCGCATGGTGCTGGTGCCCGCGACGATGGAGCTGCTCGGCCGGCGCAACTGGTGGATCCCGCGCTGGCTGGACCGCGTCCTGCCGCGCCTGCACGTCTGACGCGCGACGTGGGTGCCGCTCACCCCGGGGCGCGGGGCGCCGCTGACTCCGGCGCGCGGGGCGCCGCGGCACAGGCGGGCGTCGGGCTCGCCGCGGGACTGATCGCCGGGCTCTTCGGCGTCGGCGGTGGGATCCTCATCGTGCCCGGGCTCTGGTGGGCCGCGCGCATGGAGCAGCGCCGCGCGCACGGCACGTCGCTCGCCGCGATGGTGCCGCTCACCGTCGCCGGCGTCGCCACCTACGTCGTCGGGGGACACGTGGACTGGCCCGCGGCCGCGGCCCTCGCCGCCGGTGCGCTCGTCGGTGCGTGGACGGGCGCGGGTCTGCTCGCGAGGGTGCGGCCGCGCACGCTCACCATCGCCTTCGTCGCCGCGCTGCTGCTGTCCGCCGCGCGGATGCTGCTCGGCGGGGCCGAGCCGCGCGCCGACGCGGTCACGCCGCTCGGTGTCGCGGTGCTCGCCGCGGTGGGCCTGCTCTCGGGGGTCCTCGCCGGCCTGCTTGGCATCGGGGGCGGCGTGATCATGGTGCCGGTGATGACGATCGCGTTCGGATTGCCGCCGGTGGTGGCCAAGGGCACGTCGCTCGCGGTGATCGTCCCGACGGCGCTCGTCGGCACCTGGCGCAACGTGCGGGCCCGCAACGTCGATCTGCGCGCCGCGGTCGTCGTCGGGCTCGGAGGGTCGGCCTCGGCCGCGGTCGGTGGCGTGCTCTCCGCGCGCCTGCCCGACGCGCTGGCCAACGCGCTGTTCGGGCTGCTGCTGCTCGCGATCAGCGCCCGGATGCTTCGGACGCTGCGAGCTCCCGCATCGACGTGAGGATGTTGGCGAGGTGGTGCGCCGCGAGCTTCCTCGCCAGCTCGGGGTCGCGGTCCTCGATCGCGCCGAGGATGTCGCCGTGCTCGCGCCAGTTCATCTCCCCGAGCGTGCCTCGTCCGAGCGACTGCAGCAGCTCGGTCTGCGCGCTGAGCGGCTCCATCACGAACGACAGGTAGACGTTGTCGGCCGCGCGGTCGATGGCGAGGTGGAACTCGGAGTGCAGTTGCGCGACGTCGGCGAGGCATCGCTTGGCCAGCGCGCGCTCGCCGCGCGCATAGATGTCGTGCAGTCGCGCCAGGTCGTCGTCGGTGCGGTGGATCGCCGCCTCCGCCGCCGCGTGCGACTCCACCAGGCTGCGGACCTCGAGCAGCGCCACCGCGCGCGCTGGCGTCAGGCTCGCCACGCGCGCACCCTTGTACGGCTCGACGACGACGAGGCCCATGGCCTCGAGGGTGCGCAGGCCCTCGCGCACGGGGTTGCGCGAGACCCGCAGCTCGGCGGCGAGCACCTCCTCGGCGATGTGGTCGCCCGGCATCAGCTCGCCCGCGTTGATCATCCAGCGCACGCTGTCGGCGACGTACTGGCGCAGCGGCACGTCATTCGGTCGCGGCGGGACCGCGGATCGGCGACGCGGCATCACGAGCGAACCTAACGCGTCGCACCATCCGTGGCGGCGCAGTTCGTGCGGCCGCGCACTAGCGTCGCGGGCGTGTCGGAGCTCCTCAAGGTGCGCAAGTACGTGACGAACTGCGAGGACGTGCTGGCCGAAGGGGGCACGAGTATCCCCGGCGGCCGTACGGTGCGCAAGGCCGTCGGTGCCGCCGTGATCGCCAACCCGTTCGCCGGCGTCCATGGGGCCGACCTGGCACCCCTCGAGGCGATCGGCGCCGAGATCTCGGGCCTGCTCGCGGAGCGGGCGCTCGCCGCCCTGGGCGTCGATGCGTCCGCCGTCACGGCGTACGGCAAGGGCGCCATCGTCGGCGTCGCGGGCGAGATCGAGCACGCCGCGGCCCTCCTGCATCCGCGCTTCGGCGCGCCGGTGCGCAAGGTCGTGATCAAGGGCGATGACATCATCCCGTCCACCAAGAAGGTCGCGGGCCCGGGCGCACAGATCACACTGCCCATCACGCACAAGGACGACATCTGGTCCTTCGACGAGATGGACGCGATCGACGTGTCGGTCGCCGACGCGCCGCGGCCCGACGAGATCCTCGTGTGCGTGGTGCTCGCGACCGGCGGGCGGCCGTTCGCGCGCACTCGCAAGCCCGGCTGAGGCGGCACGGGGTGGCCGGGTCGCTGGGGCGGCGCGGGGTGGCCGGTCGACCATGAAGGCGATGATCCTGCTCACCCGTCGCGCGGACATGACGCACGACGACTTCGCGCGGTGGTGGCTCGGCGAGCATGCGCCACTCGCGCGGCGACTGCCGGGGCTGCGCGCCGCGACCTTCAACGTCGTGCAGGAGCCGAAGCCGGGCGAGCCCGACGGCATCACCGAACTGTGGTTCGACTCGCGGGCCGACTTCGACGCGGCCTACGCCAGCGAGATCGGCGCCGCCGTGGTCGCCGACTCGATGGCCCACGTCGCGGGCCGGGTGCGGTTAGTGGTCGACGAGCACCGCGTCAGCGAAGGCGCGTAGCGAGCCGAACGTCCAGTCGGGGCTGACCGGCGCGGCCGGCGGCGTGGCGCCGCCCGTGGCACCCCCCGCGCGCGTCGCCCCGTAGCGGTCGATCCGCGCGGTCGCGAGGCCGGCGGCCTTGGCGGGCACGTGGTCGTGATACAGGCTCTGCGCCACGTGCAGATGTGCGTCGCGAGCGACGCCCATCTCGGCCGCGCGCGCGAGCAGTGCGCGGAAGTTGGCCGGGTCGGGCTTGTACGAGCCGATGTCCTGCGCGGTGAGGACCGCGTCGAAGGTCACGCCGAGCCGCGCCTGCGAACCGGCGAACGACGCGCGGTCCACGTTGGACAGGATCACGAGCCGGCAGCGCCGCCCGAGGTCCACGAGCGCGTCGTGGCTGTCGGCGAACGCAGGCCACTCGGGCACCGACGCGGCGAACGCCCGCGCGTCGGCCTCGCAGCGCTCGGCCGCCGTCGCGGGGTCGGGGAGGCCGAGGCTCGCCGCCATGCGCCTCCACGTCTCGGCGAGGATCGTCGGGTAGGTCCACGTCGGGTGGGCGTCCTGCACGTGGGTCTCGTGCGACGCGAAGAGCGCGAGGATCTCGGCCTGGCCCGGATGCGTGCCGTGCGCGCCGGCGAGCCGCGCGACCGTGGTGACGATGCCGAGCTCCCAGTCGATGAGCGTGCCGTAGCAGTCGAAGCTGAGGAGTCGGGCGTCGGCGAGTCGCACGTGGGCCTCGTCGGGTGGAGCGGGGGCTCAGCCGGCGAGCGCCGCGCGCAGTGCGGCGACGTGGTCGGGCGTGACGCCGCAGCACCCGCCGAGGATCGAGGCGCCGCGCGCGCGCCACTGCTCGGCAAACTCGGCGTAGCGCGCGGGCGTGAGGTCGTCGCGCAGGCGCAGGATGTCGGTGTTGGCCGCCGCGTCCTTGCGCTGCGGCGGGAAGGCGTTGGCGTAGACGCCGAGCACGGGGTGGCCCGGCGAGCCGACCGGCGGGACGAGGCCGTCGAAGAGGTCGGCCGGCGGCGACGGCGCACCGGGCGGCGACGTGCGCGGTGCCGGCTGTGCGGGTGCGGGCAGCGCGGACGCGGCCTCGTCCAGCGCGGCGGCCATGACCTCGGGCTGCGAGCAGTTGAACATCACGGCGCCCGTGCGCGGCGCCACCGCGCGCACCGCGTCGGCGACGGACTCGCCGCTGCGCAGCCGCGCCGCGCCGCGGTCGAGCGCGTCGTCGAGGGTGAACGACACCCACATCACGCGTCCCGTCATGTCGATCGCGCGCAGCGCGGCGCGGGCCTCCGCGATGCTGCTCAGGGTCTCGCAGAGCCAGACGTCGACCCACGGCAGCAGACCGCGCACGAGCGGCGCGTACAGCGCGTCGGCCTGCGCGTCGTCGAAGAGGTCGGGGCGGTAGGAGCCGAAGGCCGGCGGCAGCGAGCCCGCGACGATGATGCGCGGCGCGGCGAGCGCCCCACTCGGTGTCGCCGAGAGCGCCGGCGCGGCGCCCGGGTCGTCGGCCACCCGACGCGCGATGCGGCCCGCGAGGTCCGCGAGGCGGAGCGCCTCGTCGCGCCACCGCGCCTCGCCGAGGTGGAAAGGAACGAGCGCGTAGGAGTTGGTCGTGATGAGCTCGGCGCCCGCCTCGACGAAGTTGCGGTGCGCGCGCTCGACCCAGCCGGGGCCCTCGAGCAGCGCGAGCGCCGACCACTCGGGCTGGCGGAAGGGCGCGCCGATGCGGGCGAGCTCGCGGCCCATGCCGCCGTCGAGGATGCGCACGCGCGCGGGGGTGGTCATCGGGGTGGCGCGGGTGGCGCGGCGGGCGTTGCGGGTGGCGCGGCGGGCACAGGTGGCGCGGCGGGCGTCGCGGCCGGCTCACCGCGCAGCCGCGCGACGGCGGCCTCCGACTCGCGGGACGCGGCCTTGTAGATGCCCTTGCTCATGAGCGACAGCTCGGCGTCGCGGCGCCGCTGGTAGATCTCGGCGCGCACCCCGTGCACCGTGGGATCGTCGGGCGCGGCCCACGCGGCCCAGTCGGCGAGGTGGCACGCGAGGCGCAGGTCGCCCGCGTCGGCGACCTCGGTCGCGCGGTGCGCGAGCACGTCCGCCCCGCCCGCGAGCGCGGCGACCTCGGCGCCGACCGCGGCGTCGGGAGCGGGCTTCAGCCGCGAGGCCGCGCCGTCCCACCAGCCGCCGTAGAGGCGCCAGACGTTGCGCACGACGAACTCGGGCTCGTCGTAGTACGGACGCATGTAGGGCTTGGCGAGCACCTCGTCGGGGACCCGGACCGAGTGGATGATCTCGTCGAGCGTCGCACCGGCGTTCATCATCGTCACGACCTGGCCGACGAGCGTCTCGAGGGCGAGCGCGATGTCGCCGAGCACGGTCGCGATGCGGGTGCGACCCTCGACGGGCAGTCCGTGGGCGGGCAGGAGGAGCTCGGGCCCCTCGGCGACCATGTCGCGCAGGGCGCGGGCCCACTCGAGCGGGTATCGCTGGACCTTCTGCGGGTTGCCAGCGTTGGGGAAGTTCCAGATCACGAAGTCCCCGACGAACGCCCACTTGCGTCCCGGCACCCAGACCCACGTGTGGTCGTCCGTCTCGCCGCGGGCGTGGCGCAGCTCGACGCGCTCGCCGCCGAAGTCCTGGACGAGCGAGTCCTCGTAGACCGTGTCCGGCTCGAGGGTCGTGTCGGGGAGGAACCGCTCTGCGGCCGCGCCGATGTGGAGGTTGGCGTCGGCCTTGATGCCGCCGAACTGGCGCGCATTGATCCTCAGGTTCCAGTCGCTCGTGTCGCGGTAGCGGGCGAGGCGGTCGCGCACCCGCGCGTGACCGATCACGGTGGGCCGGGGTCGTCCGGCGCGCGCCGCATCCTCCGCGAACGCCGTGCTGCCGCCGACGTGGTCGGCGTGGCCGTGGGTGTAGACGATGCGCGTCACGGGGTCGGTGCTCCAGCCGCGCAACGCGCCCACGACCGCGGGCCCCGTGTGCACGTTGGACGTGTCGACGCAGGCGATCCCGTCGGCCGTCCGCCACGCGAGCACGTGGCTGAAGCTCTCGATCACCGCGAGGCCGTCGGCGAGCTCGCTGAGCTCGTTGGTCACCCTGTTGGGAAACAGCGTCGGGTCGCCCTCGTCGAGGATTCGGCGCGACGCCTCGAGCGGGTGCACGCCGCTCGGCGACGTGCGGCGCGGCGAGATCGGCTGTCGGCTCGTCTCGCGCTCGGGGCGCGGCGCGTCGGTCACTTGGGGAGCCCGAGCACGCGCTCGCCGAGGATGTTGCGCATCACGTCCGACGTGCCCCCCATGATCGTGTACGCGGGAGCGTACGCGAGTCCCTGCGCGGTGGCGTCCCAGAGCGTGGCCTCGGGCCCGAGCACGCGCGAGACGAACGCCGCGACGCGCTGTTCGTGCTCGGTGCAGAAGCACTTGGTCGCGGCCGAGAAGCCCTTCGGCGCCTGGCCGAGCACCTCGCGGATCACGAGCAGGCGGCCGAGGGCGTAGCCCGACTCGATCGCCGCGATCTCCTGTCGCACCACGAGGTCGTCTCGGTCGGACCGCGCGAGGGCCGCGAGGTACAGCGCGCGGTTGGACACCAGTCGGTCGATACCGCCGCGCTCATGCTCGAGCTGTCGCATGGTCTGGGCGAACGCGGCGCCCTCGGCGCCGACGAGGTGGTCGGCGGGCACGCGCACGTCGTCGTAGAAGACCTCGCAGAAGTGCGAGCCGGTCGTCATGTCGCGGATGGGCCGCACCGTGATGCCCGGCGTGTCCATCGGCACGATGATCTCGCTGATGCCCTTGTGGGGCGGGCCGTCGGCGCTGGTGCGGCAGATCAGGTAGCAGTAGTCGGCCACCTCGCCGCAGCTGGTCCAGACCTTCTGCCCCGCGATCACCCACTCGTCACCGTCGCGGCGGGCCGAGGTCTGCAGGCCCGCGAGGTCGCTGCCCGCGCCCGGCTCGCTCATGCCGATGCACCACGTCGTCTCGCCGGACAGGATCTCGGGGAGGAAGCGCGCGCGCTGCGCCGGCGAGCCGTAGGCGATGAGTGCGGGGCCCATCTGGCGATCGGCGAACCACATGCCCGCGAGGGGCGCTCCCGCCGCGATGAGCTCCTCGCCGATGATGAGGCGCTCGATCGCGGGGCGCCCGCCGCCGCCGTGCTCGCGCGGCCACGTCATGCCGATCCAGCCGAGGCGCGCGAGCTCGCGGGAGAACTCCGGCTCGTAGCCGTTCATCCACGCATCGTTCACCCTGCCGTAGCGACGCACGGCGTCGGCGGCCACGTCGCGTGCGCGCTCGCGCAACGCGAGCTGCTCGGACGACCACGCGAAGTCCACGATCGACGAGCCTAGGTACGGAGGTCCGCGAGTATCGTGAGAGACCGACCATGGCGACGAAGATCAAGGTCCGCACGCCGATCGTCGAGCTCGACGGTGACGAGATGACGCGGATCATCTGGAAGTACATCAAGGATCGGCTGATCCTCCCGTACCTCGACGTCGACCTCGAGTACTACGACCTCTCGATCCAGCACCGCGACGCCACGGCGGATCGCGTCACCGTCGACGCCGCCCACGCGATGCTGCGCCATGGCGTGGGCGTGAAGTGCGCGACCATCACGCCCGACGAGGCTCGTGTCAAGGAGTTCGGCCTCACGAAGATGTGGAAGTCGCCCAACGGCACGATCCGCAACATCCTCGACGGCGTCGTGTTCCGCGAGCCGATCATCTGCAAGAACGTCCCCAAGCTCGTGCCCCACTGGACCAAGCCGATCGTCATCGGGCGCCACGCCCACGGCGACCAGTACCGCGCCACCGACTGGAAGGTCCCGGGCCCCGGGACCGTGACGCTGCGGTACGTGCCGGAGGGTGGCGGCGAGCCCGTGGAGATGGAGATCGCCAAGTTCCCCGCCTCGGGCGTCGTGATGGGGATGTACAACTACGACGAGTCGATCCGCAGCTTCGCCCGCGCGTCCTTCAACTACGGGCTCCAGCGCAACTACCCCGTGTACCTGAGCACCAAGAACACGATCCTCAAGGCCTACGACGGGCGGTTCAAGGACATCTTCCAGGAGGTCTTCGACGCCGAGTTCAAGGCCGAGTTCGACCGCCGCGGGCTCACCTACGAGCACCGCCTCATCGACGACATGGTCGCCTGCATGCTGCGGTGGGAGGGCGCCTACGTCTGGGCCTGCAAGAACTACGACGGCGACGTCCAGAGCGACGTCGTCGCCCAGGGCTACGGCTCGCTGGGGCTCATGACCTCGGTGCTCACCACGCCCGACGGCCGCGTGATCGAGAGCGAGGCGGCCCACGGCACCGTCACCCGCCACTACCGCGACCATCAGAAGGGCCTCGAGACGTCGACCAACTCGATCGCGAGCATCTACGCCTGGACCCGTGGCCTCGCCCACCGCGGGCGCCTCGACGGCACGCCCGACGTCGTGACCTTCGCCGAGCGGCTCGAGCGCGTGTGTGTCGAGGCCGTGGAGGGCGGCGAGATGACCAAGGACCTCGCCGTGCTCATCTCGCCCGAGCAGCCGTGGCTCACGACCACCGGCTTCCTCGAGGCGGTCGAGCGGCGCCTCGCCGCCGCGATGGCCTGACGGTCGGCGACGTGTCCGCCGCGCGCGCGATGCGCGCCGTGGTGCTCGAGTCCCACGGCGGGCCCGAGGTGCTCGTCGTCCGCGCGGTGCCCGCGCCGACGCCCGGACCGGACGAGATCCGCGTCGCGGTGCGCGCGACGGCGGTGAACCGCGCGGACGTGCTCCAGCGCATGGGCCTCTACCCCGATCCGTTCCCCGGACCCCACGAGATCCCCGGTCTCGAGTACGCGGGCGTCGTCGAGTCGTGCGGGTCGCGGGTGCGCGCGTGGCGCCCCGGCGACGAGGTGATGGGCATCGTCAGCGGCGGCGCCTACGCCGAGATGCTGTGCGTCCACGAGCGCCAGGCGATGCGCGTGCCGCGCGGCGTCGCCCTCGGCGACGCCGGCGCGTTGCCCGAGGTGTTCGTGACCGCGTGGGACGCGCTCGTCGTGCAGGGTGGGCTCACGAGCGGGCGCTGGGCCCTGGTGCACGCCGGCGGCTCAGGAGTCGGCACGGCTGCGATCCAGCTCTGCCGCGCGATCGGGGCGCGGGTGATCGTGACGTGCTCGGCCGACAAGCGCGGGGCGTGCCTCGCGCTCGGCGCGCACGCGGCGGTGGATCACCGCGCCGAGGACTTCGCCGAGGTCGTGCGGCGCGAGACGGGCGGTGCGGGCGCCGACGTGGTGCTCGACGTCGTGGGCGGCGACTACGCGGCGCGCAACGTGGCGTGCCTCGCCACCCGGGGCACGATCGTGCAGGTGGGCGTGATGCGGGGCGACGGCCCGGTGCCGCTCGGCGCGCTGATGCGCGCGCGCGGACGGATCGTCGGGACGGTGCTGCGGCCGAGGCCGGTGGAGGAGAAGGTCGCGATCTCGCGCCGCTTCGAGGCCGAGGTCGTGCCGCTCTTCGAGTCGGGGGCGCTGCGTCCGGTGATCGACCGTCGCTACCGGCTGGAGGACGTGGCCGATGCGCACCGGCGCATGGAGGCCAACGAGAACGTGGGGAAGATCGCTATCGACGTGCGCTGAGCGGCACGTAGTCGCGCGAGGCCTCGCCGACGTACCACTGCCGCGGGCGGCTGATCTTCTGCTCGTCGTCGGCGAGGAGCTCGCGATAGTGCGCGAGCCAGCCGGCGGTGCGGGGGATCGCGAAGAGCACGGTGAACATCTCGATGGGGAATCGCAGGGCCTGGTAGATGAGGCCGGAGTAGAAGTCGACGTTGGGGTAAAGCTTGCGCGAGACGAAGTACTCGTCGCGCAGGGCGACCTCCTCGAGCTTCAGCGCGATGTCGAGCAGCGGGTTCTTCCCCGTGACCTTGAAGACGTCCTCGGCCGTGCGCTTGATGAGCGTGGCGCGGGGGTCGTACTGCTTGTAGATGCGGTGGCCGAAGCCCATGAGGCGGCCCTTGCCCGACTTGACCGATGCGATGAAGGCGTCGACCTGCGACATGTCGCCGATCTCGGCCAGCATGCGCACGACGGCCTCGTTGGCGCCGCCGTGCAGCGGGCCGTAGAGCGCCGACGCGCCCGCGGCGACCGCCGAGTACGGGTCGGAGTTGGCCGAGGCGACGGTCCGCAGGGCGGTGGTGCCGCAGTTCTGCTCGTGGTCCGCGTGGAGGATGAAGAGCACCTCCATCGCGCGGGCCAGCGTCGGATCGACCCGGTAGTCCTCGCCGATCTTGAACATCATGTTGAGGAAGTTGGCGCCGAAGCCCAGGCCGTTGTTGGGCGAGACGAACGGCAGGCCGGAGGAGAAGCGGTAGCACATGGCCGCGAGCGTCGGGACCTTGGCGATCAGGCGGAGCACCTGCTTGTCGAGCGTGGCGGCGTCGAAGATGCGGTTGGACTCGGGGTAGAAGGTGCCGAGGGCCGCGACCGACGAGATGAACATGCCCATCGGGTGCGCGTCGTAGTGGAAGCCGTCCACGAAGCGCTTGCGCATGTTCTCGTGGATCATGGTGTGGTGCGTGACCTCGTAGGTCCACGACTCCAGCTGGGCACCCGTCGGCAGCTGGCCGTGGAGCAGGAGGTACGCCACCTCGAGGAACGTCGAGTGCTCCGCGAGCTGCTCGATGGGGTAGCCGCGGTAGCGCAGCACGCCTGCGTCGCCGTCGACGTAGGTGATGGCCGAGCGGCAGGCGGCTGTGGAGAGGAACGCCGGGTCGTAGACCCGCAGGTTGGGGTCCAGGTCGCGCAGCGCGCTGGAGGGGATCACCCCGTCGACCACGGGGACCGTCACCTTCTTGCCGGTGCGGTCGTCGACGATCGTGATCGTGTCGGCCATCGCGGCCAGCCTACCGACGGCCCTCAGAGGGGCGTGTTGTCGTGCTTGCGGCTGACGAGCTTCTCGCGCTTCTCGAGGAGCATCTCGATCGCCGCGCTCACCTCCGACCGCGTGTCCGCGGGATCGATGACCGCGTCCACGTAGCCGCGTTCGGCCGCGACGTAGGGATTGAGCAGCCGATCGGCGTAGTCCCGCTCGTACTCGGCGCGGGCGTCGTCGTCGGCGCGGCGCATGAGGATGGCGGACGCCTGGCCCGCACCCATCACGGCGAGCTCGGCCGTCGGCCAGGCGAGGCACACGTCGTTGCCCATGCGCTTGGAGTCCATGACGATGTAGGCGCCGCCGTAGCTCTTGCGGAGGATCACGCACACCCGGGGGACCGTGGCCCGCCCGTAGGCGAAGACGAGCTGCGCGCCGTGGCGGATCATGCCGCGCCACTCGAGGTCCTTGCCCGGGTAGAAGCCCGGCGTGTCGACGAGGGTGACGAGCGGGACGTTGAATGCGTCGCAGAAGGAGACGAACCGCGCCGCCTTCTGCGACCCGGGGATGTCGAGCGTGCCGGCGAGGGCGAGCGGCTGGTTGGCCACGATGCCGACCACGCGGCCGCCGATGGAGGCGAGGCCGGTCACCACGTTGGGCGCCCAGCGGTCGCGCAGCTCGAGCAGGTAGCCGTCGTCGACGAGCTCGCGCGCGACGTCGCGCACGTCGTAGCTGCCCGTGGAGGACGCGGGGATCACCGCGGCGACGCCGTCGAGGCGACGGTCCGCGGGGTCGGAGGTGGGCAGCGTGGACGGCAGCTCGTTGACGCTGTCGGGGAGGAACGCGAGCACGTGCTCGACCTCCGCGACGGCCGCGTCGCGGTCGGGCACCACGATCTGCGCCACGCCGCTCTGGCGGGCGTGGGCGTCGGCGCCGCCCAGCTCGGCGTTGGACACCTGCACGCCCGTGAACTCGGCGACCATGGTCGGCCCGCTCACGAACGCGTAGGCCTCCTCGGTCATGATCACGACGTCGCAGAGGCCGATGAGCAGCGCCGGACCCGAGACGGCGGGCCCGGTGACCGCGGCGATGATGGGCACGACGCCGGAGCACGAGGCGATCTGCTTGGCCGCGCGGCCCCAGCCGTGGAGCGCCGCGACGCCCTCGACGATGTCGGCACCCGAGGAGCCCATGGTCATGACCAGCGGGATGCCCTTGTCGCGGGCCGTCGCGGCGGCCTCGGCGATCACACCCGACGCGTCGGCGGAGAGCGCACCGCGGTGCACCGACTCGTCGACGTCGATCCACACGACGCGTCGACCGATGGAGGGCAGCGTGCGCACGCTCGCGGCCGCGGCGCCGCGGACGCGGTGCTGGAGCTCGACGTCCCCCGGCTCGGCCCGTCGGTCGTCGACGTGGGCGGTCACGGGCGCCGGGCCGTCAGCGGGCGGCGCCGACACGGGCGCGCACGATGTTGAGCGCGCTGCCGGCGCGGAACCACTCGACGTGCTCGGGGCTGAACGTGTGCGTCGCCGTGAAGTCGATGGTGCGCCCGTCGGGCTTGGTGATGCGGCACCGCACCGGCTGGTCCGGCACGGGAGGGAGGCCGAGCACGCCGATGCGGTCGCGCTCCTCGATGAGGTCGTAGGTCGCGGGGTCCGAGAAGGTGAGGGGGACGAGGCCCTGCTTCTTGAGGTTGGTCTCGTGGATGCGCGCGAAGGATCGCGCGAAGATCACGACGCCGCCGCGGAAGCGCGGCTCCATCGCCGCGTGCTCGCGCGAGGAGCCCTCCCCGTAGTTCTGGTCGCCGATCGCGCACCAGCGGATGCCCGACGTGCCGTACCGCCGCGCGATCTCGGGAAAGGGGCGCGTCGCGCCGTCGGTGGCGTCCCAGCCCTCGCCCGTGGCGCCGGTGAACGCGTTGACCACGCCGAGGAAGAGGTTGCCCGAGATGTTCTCGAGGTGGCCGCGGTAGGTGAGCCACTTGCCCGCCGCCGAGATGTGGTCGGTGGTGCACTTGCCCTTGGCCTTCATCAGCACCGGCAGGTCGACGTAGTCGGCGCCGTCCCACGCGGCGAATGGCTCGAGGAGCTGCAGTCGGTCGCTCCCGGGGCGCACGACGACCGTGATGCCCGACCGGTCCGCCGGCGGCGGGGTGAAGGTGTCGACGCCCGGGTCGTAGCCGCGGGCGGGGAGCACCTCGCCGGTCGGCGCCTCGAGTCGCACCTCGCGGCCGTCGGGTGCGGTGATCGCGTCGGTGGTGGGGTCGAAGTCGAGTCGGCCCGCGAGGGCGAGGGCGAGCACCGTGTCGGGGCTGGTGACGAAGCTCAGCGTGTGGGCCGAGCCGTCGTTGCGCTTCGGGAAGTTGCGGTTGAACGAGTTGACGATCGTGTTGGGCCTGCCGGCGACCGTCGCGGGGCGCTCCCACTGGCCGATGCACGGGCCGCACGCGTTGGCCAGCACGGTGGCGCCGATGGCCTCGAGGTCGGCGAGCAGGCCGTCGCGCTCGATGGTGGCGCGGATCTGCTCGGAGCCGGGGGTGACGAGCAGCTCGGTCCGCGCGCGCAGACCGGCGCGCGCGGCCTGGCGCGCGATGGACGCGACGCGGGTGAGGTCCTCGTAGCTCGAGTTGGTGCACGAGCCGATGAGGGCCGAGGAGATCTCGAGGGGCCAGGAGTGCTCGCGTGCCGCCGCGCCGACCTCGGCCCCCGCGCGGTGGGCGCGGTCGGGGGAGTGGGGGCCGTTGATGAGCGGACGCAGCGCCGAGAGGTCGATCTCGACGACGCGGTCGTATCGTGCGCCGTCGTCGGGGCGCAGGTGCGGGCGCACGGCGTCGGCCGCGTCGGCCACGTCGGCACGGCCGGTGGCGCGCAGGTACGCCGCCATGTGGTCGTCGTAGCCGAAGACGCTGCAGGTCGCGCCGATCTCGGCGCCCATGTTGCAGATCGTGGCCTTGCCGGTCGCCGAGATCGTGTCGGCGCCGGGCCCGAAGTACTCGACGATCGCGCCCGTGCCGCCCTCCACCGTGAGCACGCGGGCCACCTCGAGGATCACGTCCTTGGGGCTCGACCAGCCCGAGAGCGAGCCGGTGAGGCGCACGCCGATGACCTTGGGCCAGCGGACGTTGAACGGGAAGCCCGTCATCACGTCCACCGCGTCCGCGCCGCCGACGCCGATGGCGACCATCCCGAGCCCCCCCGCGTTGGGCGTGTGGCTGTCGGTGCCGATCATCATGCCGCCCGGGAACGCGTAGTGCTCGAGGACGACCTGGTGGATGATGCCGCTCCCCGGGCCCCAGAAGCCGATGCCGTACTTGGCCGACACGGACCGGAGGAAGTCGTACACCTCCTTATTGGTGTCGATGGCGACGCCGAGGTCGATCTTGGCCCCCACCTTGGCGAGGATCAGGTGGTCGCAGTGCACCGTCGTCGGCACCGCGGTCGTGTCGAGGCCCGCGGTCATGAACTGGAGCAGCGCCATCTGGGCCGTGGCGTCCTGCATCGCGACGCGGTCGGGGCGGAAGTCGGCGTAGCTGCGCCCGCGCTCCATCGCCTGCGCGCGCGGGTCGACCAAGTGGTTGACGAGGATCTTCTCCGCGAGGCCGAGTGGGCCGCCGAGTCGCTCGCGCCCGAGGGCGACCGCGTCGGGGAGCCGCGCGTAGACGCCCTGCGCGAGCGTCGTCACGATCCCTGCGGCGTGCGTCGCGCCGTCACCAGCGGTCCCAGTGCATCACGTGGTCGAGGCCGAGGCGCTTCGCCGGCTTGAAGTCCGTGCCCTTGGTGTAGGCGATGGGGAAGAGCCCGCCCTGCGTGACCTTGTCGTATGGGATGCCGAGCGCGTCGGCCACGGTGCGCTCGCCGTCGTTCATCAGGTGGATCGTCGTCCACGCCGAGCCCATGCCGCGCTCGCGCAGCGCGAGCATGAAGCTCCAGACCGCAGGCAGCAGCGAGCCCCAGATGCTCGCGGCGGCGAAGGCCGGGAGGCCGTCGAGCCGGCCCTCGATGCAGGGGATCATGAGGAGCGGCGAGCGGTGGAAGTGCTCGGCGAGGTACCAGGCCGAGTCGCGCACGAGCGGCATGCGCTCGCCGCGCACGTCCCCCTCCTCGAACCGGCGGCCCGGGGCGCTCGCGTACTGCGCGAAGTTGGCCTTGTACACGTCGGCGATGAGCTTCTTCTTCCCCGCGTCCTCGACGACGACGAAGTGCCAGCCCTGCGAGTTGGACCCCGTCGGGGCCTGGAGCGCGATCTCGAGGCACTCCTCGACGACGCTTCGCTCGACGGGGCGGTCGAAGTCGAGTCGCTTGCGCACGCTGCGGGTGGTGGTGAGCAGCGCATCCGCCGAGAGCCCCAGTTGCATGGGGGACATTCTGCCGTGCCACGATGGACGACGGTGAACCGACGGACGGCCGCGAGGTGAGCGAGACGCGCATCGGCGACCGCGTGGCGCTGTCGGTGACCGACGGCATCGCGCGGGTGCGACTCTCCCGCCCCGACAAGCGCAACGCGCTCGACGGCGCGATGTTCCGCGCCATCGCCGAGGCCGGCGCCCGCGTGGCGTCGATGCGCGAGGTGCGCGTCGTCGTGCTCTCGGGGGAGGGCGCGTCATTCTGTGCCGGCCTGGACTTCGGGAGCTTCGCCGCGATGGCCGGCGCGGGTGACGCGTCGGGCGATGGTGGCGCGGCAGACGGGGGCGGCCCGGGCGGGATCGGCACGCTCACCGCGGGCGGCATCACCCACCTCGCGCAACAGATCTGCTGGGTCTGGCAGGAGGTGCCCGTCCCCGTCGTCGCGGCGCTCCAGGGTCACGCGCTCGGTGGCGGCATGCAGCTCGCGCTCGGCGCCGACCTGCGCGTCGCACACCCAGAGGTGCAGATGTCGATGCGCGAGGTGCACTGGGGCCTCGTGCCCGACATGACGGGCACGCTCATGCTGTCGCGGCTGGTGCGCGACGACGTGGCCAAGGACCTCGTCTTCACCGCGCGGATCGTGCGCGGCACGGAGGCCCACGCGCTCGGGCTCGTGACGCGTCTCGCCGACGACCCGCTCGCCGCGGCGGAGGACATCGCGCGGGAGATCTCCGGGCGCAGCCCCGACGCCGTGCGCGCGGCGAAGGCGCTGATCAACCGGCTGTCCAACGACGACGCCGCCGCCCACTTCGCCGAGGAGCGGCGCCTGATCGCCTCGCTCCTCGGCGCGCCCAACCAGGTCGAGGCCGTGACGGCCAACTTCGAGCAGCGAGCGCCCCGCTTCGTCTGACGCGCGCGACGGCGCGACCGCGCGCCCGACGCGACCTATCCTTGGCGCATGTCGCCGACGCGCACGACGCTGCGCGCGCGACTGCGACGCGCGGCCGTGGCCGCGTGCGCGGTCGCGCCGTTGATCCTCGGCGCCTGCGGCGTGGACGTGAGCGGCTCCGCGACGACGGTCGTGCCGATCGGTCCCACCGACTTCGCGACCATCCCGCCCGCGCAGACCACGATCCCCAGCACCACGACGACCCTGCCCCCGGGCGCGGTCGGCGTCGAGCAGGAATACGTGGTGCAGCGGGGCGACTCGCCGATCGCGGTGGCCAACCTGTTCGGCATCTCGGTGACCGAGTTGCTCGCGTGGAACGGGCTCGTGGACGTCTCGCAGTTCCCGTATCCGGGGTCCAAGCTGCGGATCCCGCCGAGCGCGCAGGTCGTGTCGACCAACGTGCAGCAGACCGTGACGCCGACGCCGGTGGGCAAGCCGGGCTGCGGCAATCGCCCGGCCGGCACCTACGAGGTCGCGGCGGGGGACTCGGTGTTCTCGATCATGAGCAAGTTCTGCGTGTCGCTCGGCGCGATCGTGGCGGCCAACAACTGGGCCTCCGCGGATTCGGCGTTCCTCTACCCGGGTCTGAAGATCAACATCCCGGCCGCCGGGAGCTGAGCCCCGCGGAGCGCTGAGCCCCGCCGGAGGACCGCGCGCGGTGGGGCGCCGCGCCGATCAGCGGGTGGTGGTGCGGCGCTTGCGCGCGTGGCGCGCGAGCGCGAGCGCGATGAGCTCGTCGACGAGTCCCGCGTAGGTGAGCCCGCTGGCCTGCCACAGCTTGGGGTACATCGAGATCGGCGTGAAGCCGGGGATCGTGTTGATCTCGTTGACGAGCAGCCCCCGGCCCCCCTCCTCGAGGAAGAAGTCGACGCGCGCCATGCCGTCGGCCCGCACCGCGCGGAACACCTCGAGCGCGAGGCGCCGCGCCTCGTCGGCGAGCGTCGCCTCGAGCGGCGCGGGTACGAGCAGACGCGCACCGTCCGTCACGTACTTGTCCTCGTAGTCGTAGAACTCGCGGCTCGGCACGATCTCGCCGGGCACCGAGGCGCGCGGCGACTCGTTGCCCAGCACGGCCACCTCGATCTCGCGGCCCGCGACGGCCTCCTCGACCAGCACCCACTCGTCGTAGGCGAATGCGCGGCGTGCCGCCGCGACCGCATCGTCGGCCGTGCGCACCTTCTCGACGCCGACCGAAGAGCCCATGTTGGCCGGCTTGACGAACACCGGGACGCCGAGGTCGCGCACGGCGGCGCGCACCGCCTCGTCTGCGCCCGAGAGGTCGCGCACCACGCGGTGCTCTGGCTGTGGCAGCCCGTGGCGGGCGAGCAGCGCCTTGGTGATCGCCTTGTCCATCGCGATCGCGCTGCCGAGCACGCCCGCGCCGACGTACGGCACGTGCGCGAGCTCGAGCAGGCCCTGGACGGTGCCGTCCTCGCCCATCGGGCCGTGGAGCAGCGGCATCGCGACGACGGGCGCCTCGTCGCGTCGCGGCGCGACGACCGCGGCGAGGTGCGTCGTGTCGCCCACGGCCTCGAGGCGCGATGGGATGGCGGCGGGGCCGTCGGCGAGCGCGCGCATCGCGTCGCGGGCCACGACCCACTCGCCGGCACGCGTGATGCCGACCGCGGTCACGTCGTAGCGCGCCGGGTCGAGCGCGCGCAGCACGTGCGCGGCGGTGACGCAGCTCACGTCGTGCTCGGCCGACTCGCCGCCGAAGATCACGACGACGTGCGTGCGTCGCGCGGCGGTCGTCATCGGTCGTTCACCGTATCGGCGCGGGCGCCGCGGCGTTAGCATCCATCGGGTCATGCGCATGATGGCGGCTGACGTCGCGCGCGCGGTGGACGGTGAGCTCGTCGGTCACAACGCGCACCTCGAGGGCGCGACCTTCGACTCGCGAGCGCTGCGCCCGGGCCAGCTGTTCGTACCGATCGTCGCGGACCGCGACGGCCACGATTTCGTCGCCGACGCCCTCGCGCGCGGTGCGGGGGCGTACCTCACGTCGCGCGAGCCGGTCGGTCGCACCGCGATCCGGGTGCCCGACACGCTCGCGGCCCTGCTCGCACTGGGGCGCGGGGCGCGCGAGCGCCTGGACCCCGCGCTGCAAGGCCGCGTGGTGGGCATCACGGGCTCGGTCGGCAAGACGGGCACCAAGGATCTCGTCTTCGCGGCACTCGGTGCGGGGCTGCGGGTGCACGCGAGCGAGCGGAGCTTCAACAACGACCAGGGCATGCCCACGACGATCCTCGAGGCGCCCGACGACGCGGAGGCGCTCGTGCTCGAGATGGGGATGCGCGGCATCGGCGAGATCGCGCGGCTGTGCGCCGTGGCGTCGCCGCGGATCGGCATCGTGACGCGCATCGGATCGGCGCACTCGGCGCGCGTGGGCGGCATCGAGGGCGTCGCGCGGGCCAAGGGCGAGCTCGTCGAGGCGCTGCCCCGCGAGGGCCACGCGGTGCTCAACGCCGACGATCGCCGCGTGGCCGCGTTGCGCGGGCGCACCGAGGCGACCGTGACCACCTGGGGCGAGGACGCGTCGGCCGACGTGCGCATGGTCCGCTGCGACCAGCGCGATGGCGGTGCATGGGAGGCCGAGTGGGCGACGCCGTGGGGCCGCGCCGTCGCGACGATGCCCGTGCCGGGTCGCCACGTGGCGCACAATGCGGGTGCGGCGATCGCCACCGCGGGTCTGCTCGGCGTCGACCTCGCCGCCGCCTCGGCCGCCATCGGCCGCGCCGTCATGTCGCCGCTGCGCATGCAGCGTCGCCGCACCGCCGCAGGCGCCGACGTGCTCGACGACACGTACAACGCCAACCCCGAGTCGATGCAGGCCGCGCTCGAGGCGCTCGCGTCGCTGCCCGCGCGCCGCCGCGTGGCGGTGCTGGGCGAGATGGCGGAGATCGACGACGCCGACGGCGCGCATCGTCGCGTCGCCGATCTCGCGCGGTCGCTCGGCATCGAGTTGGTCGCGGTCGGGACCGCGCGCTACGGCGTGGCGCCGCTCACCCTCGACGCCGCGACGGCGATGGTGGCGGGGCTCGGCGACGGCGAGGCCGCGGTGGTCAAGGCGTCGCGCGCCGCGGGCCTCGACGCGGTGACGCGCGGGCTCGCGGGCGACTAGCCGCGCGCGGCCGCGCGGTCGAGACGCGCGACGTCGCACCACCACACCAGCACCGCGGCCCACGCGGCGCCCATGACGAGCAGCCAGCGGGCGCCCCAGCGGTCGACGAGCGGGCCGAACAGCAGGTTGCCGATGGGGACGGTGCCGCCGAACGACATGAACCACAGCGCCATCACCCGGGCTCGCACCTCGAGCTCCAGGCGCCCGACCAGCACCGTCTGCATCGCGGTCGTGGTGAAGAAGTAGCAGGCGCCGAGCACGAACGCCGCGGCGAACGCCGGGCCCGGCGTGCGCGCGGCGGCAAAGGCGAGCATGCTGAGCGCGAAGCCCGCGAACCCTCCGCGGATCAGCGTGCGTGCGTCGCGGCGGCCGAAGACCGTGGCGACGGCGAGTCCGCCGAGGCAGGCGCCGAGGCCCCACACGCTGTAGAGCCAGCGATAGGTCGGGCCGGCGGCGTCGATGCCGTAGTTGAGCTGGGCGACCGCGGGGAAGAGCCCGACGTACGGCAGCGACAGGAGGGAGAAGGAGGCGAGCGTCAGCACGATGCGGGCGACGACGGGGCGCTCGCGGGCCGCCCGGAAGGCGAAGGTGAAGCGCCGCCAGCCCGGCGTGGCGTCACGCGCGAAGGTCGGCACGTGGACCGCGGCGAGCGCCACGATCACGAAGAGATACGTGAGGGCGTTGATGGCGAAGAACTGGGCCGTCGTGACGCCCCACGCGGAGAGGACCGCCACGATGATCGGGCCGGCGACGCGCGAGCCGTTGATCACGAAGGAGTTGAGCGAGACGGCCCCACCGAGCGCCTCCTGGGGCACGAGCGACGTGAGCGTGGCCGACCACGCGGAGATGTTGAGCGCGTTGCCGATGCCGACGCCGAGCTGCGCCGCGAAGAGCATCCAGATCGGCGCGCCGAGCGCCGCTCCCGCGGCGAGGGCGGCCGAACAACTACCTTGAATGACCTGCATCCAGATCAGGTAGCGCTTGCGTTCGATGCGGTCGGCCAGCACGCCGCCGGGCACCGCGAGGAAGAGGATCGGCCCCAGCTGGGCCAGGATCAGCAGCGCCACGACGGAGGCCCGACCCGTGCGGGCGTAGACGTAGACGGGCAGCACCACGTTCTGCATCCAGGTCCCGACGTTGGACGCGAAGGATCCCGTCCACACGAGGCGGAAGTCGCGCACGGCCAGCGCCGCGCGGACGCTGCCGGGGCGGTGGGTGTCGGTGGGCGCGTCGGTCATGGGGGCTCGGCGACGCTACCCCGCGACGCGAGGCCGCCCGCGGACGCGTGCCGCACGAGGTTCGCCACGTTTGCCGAATGCCCGCACTGCGGGTCGGTGCTGCACCCAGAGCACGCGCACTTCAAGTGCCGTGCGTGCGGCTGGCGCGACAGCTGCTGCGACTAGCGCGGCGGGCGGCGCGACGGGCGCCGCGGCATCAGCCGAACGGGTCGACCGCGCGGTCGCCGAGCGCCGCGGCGACCGTGGCGTTGACGTAGGCACCGCCCATCGCGTTGATCCCGAGGCGCACGGCGGGGTCCGCGGCGGCGCCGCGGACCCCCTTGACCGCCACGGCGGCGAGGTAGGGCAGCGTGGCGTTGGTGAGCGCGTAGGTGCTGGTGTGCGGCACGGCGCCCGGCATGTTGCCCACCGCGTAGTGCACGACGCCGTGGGCCTCGTACACGGGCTCGGCGTGGCTCGTCTCGCGGATCGTGGCGACGCAGCCACCCTGGTCGATCGCGACGTCGCAGATCACCGCGCCCGGGCGCATGGCGCGCACCATCTCCTCGGTCACCACCACGGGTGCGCGCGCGCCCGCGACCAGCACGGCGCCGACGAGGAGGTCGGCCTCGGCGACGGCGCGCTCGACGGAGCCGTGGTTGGACGCCAGCGTGGTGACGCGACCCGTCGCGACCTCGTCGAGCCAGCGAAGTCGCGGGAGGCTGCGGTCCATCACCGTCACCTCGGCCCCCATGCCGGCGGCGACCCTCGCCGCGTTCCACCCCACGTTGCCGCCTCCGATCACCACGACGCGGGCGGGGCGCACGCCCGGGGCGCCGCCCATGAGCACGCCGCGGCCGCCGTAGGGGCGCTGCAGGTAGTGCGCACCGGCCTGGGCGGCGATGCGGCCGGCGATCTCGCTCATCGGTGCGAGCAGGGGGAGCGACCCATCCCCGAGCTGGACGGTCTCGTACGCGATCGCGGTGGTGCGTGCCCCGAGCAGGGCCCGCGCCACCCCGGGGTACGCGGCGAGGTGGAGGTACGTGAAGAGCACGAGGTCGGCGCGCAGGTGCGCGAACTCCGCCTCCATCGGCTCCTTGACCTTGACGACCATCTCCTGGGACCAGGCGTCGGCTGCGGTGGGCACGATCCGGGCGCCCGCGGCGGCGAAGTCCGCGTCGGGGATCGAGGCGCCCTCGCCCGCGCCGCGCTCGACGTGCACCGCGACGCCCGCGCGCGCGAGCTCCCGCACGCCGTCGGGCGTGAGGGCGACGCGACCCTCCAGCGTCTTGGTCTCGCGCGGCACTCCGATCGTGCGGATCGCGGGACCGCTCACGTCCCGCCACATTAGGGCTGCACCGCCGGGGCGTGGAATACTGAGGCGCATGCGCACGATCAACAACTTCATCAACGGCACGTCCGTACCCGCCAGGGACGGCCGCACGCTCGACGTGGTCAACCCGGCGACGGGCGCGACGTACGCGAAAGCGGCACTCTCGGGCGCCGCGGACGTCGACGATGCGATGCGCGCCGCGGCCGCGGCCTTCGAGACGTGGGGTCAGACCACCCCGTCGCAGCGATCGCTCGCGCTCTTCCGCATCGCGGACGCGATCGAGCAGCGACAGGACGAGTTCATCGCCGCGGAGGTCGAGAACACGGGCAAGCCCGTGGCGCTGATGCGCAGCGAGGAGATCCCGCCCACGGTCGACCAGATCCGCTTCTACGCCAGCGCCGCGCGCGTGCTCGAGGGCAAGGCCGCGGCCGAGTACCTGCCCGGCTTCACCTCGTACGTGCGGCGCGAACCGATCGGCGTGTGCGCGCAGGTCGCGCCGTGGAACTACCCGCTCATGATGGCCGTCTGGAAGTTCGCCCCCGCGATCGCCGCGGGCAACACCGTGGTGCTGAAGCCGTCGGACACGACGCCCGCCACGACCGAGCTGCTCGGCAAGCTGCTCGCCGAGTACCTGCCGCCGGGCGTGGTCAACATCGTGTGCGGCGACCGCGACACGGGCCGCGCCATGGTGGCGCACGAGACCCCCGCGCTCGTCTCGGTGACTGGCTCGGTGCGCGCCGGCATGGAGGTCGCCGAGGCTGCCGCCAAGACGCTGAAGCGCGTGCACCTCGAGCTGGGCGGCAAGGCCCCCGTGATCGTCTTCGACGACGCCGACCTCGAGGCGGCCGCGGCCCACATCTCGATGACCGGGTACTTCAACGCCGGCCAGGACTGCACGGCGGCCACGCGCGTGATCGCGGGGCCCAGGGTCTACGGCGACTTCGTGGAGGCGCTCGCCGAGAAGGCGCGGGCCACCAAGACGGGCATGCCCACCGACGAGGTGGCGTACGGCGCGCTCAACAACTCCAACCAACTCGCGCGCGTGGCCGGCATGGTGGAGCGTGCGCCGACGCACGCCAAGGTCGTGGCGGGTGGCAACAAGATCGGCGGGAAGGGCTACTTCTTCGAGCCGACCGTCGTCGCGGACCTCAAGCAGAACGACGAGATGATCCAGAGCGAGATCTTCGGGCCGGTCATCACCGTGCAGAAGTTCTCCGACGAGGCCGAGGCGCTGCGATGGGGCAACGGCG
>CAXRBC010000045.1:0-3929 GCA_964228515.1 Ilumatobacteraceae bacterium | reverse complement strand
CCACGCGGCCGCGAGGGCGAGAGGCGTGAAGCCGTCGGCGCCGTCGGCCTCGCCGGACCAGACGTCGCTGTAGCCGAGGTCGGCGAGTTCGCGGATCGCGTCGCGGTGCGCGTGGAGGTGCCCCGGCAGCGGCACCGTCATCCCGTCGCGCCGCATCACCGCCGCGATCCTACGACCGTCGCGCGGTCGAGGAGGCGGGGCTCGCGCGTTGACGCGCCGTCAGGCGAGCCGGGCGCGCGCGATGAGGTCGGGGCCGAATCCGGTGAGGAGCGAGAGGTCCGTGAGACCCGTCGCCGCCCGGACGGCGGAGTAGCTGCGCTCGCGCAGCGCAGCGCGCGCCACCAGTGCGAGCACGCCCGTGAGCGCGGCGCACGCGAGCCAGAACCAGCCGAGCACCCCGCCCCAGCCGTCGTCGATGGCACCGGTGAGCACGCTCGCCATGCCGGGCGGCCAGACCAGCGCGGCGATCTCCAGCGGCCAGACGAGCATCAGCGCACGCACCAGGTCGTTGAGCAGCCGGCGCGGCATGCCCGGCTGCACCAGGTACCAGTGGCCGAGCAGCATGGCGTCCGACACGAGGCCGAGGAACGCCGTGCCGATGGCGACGCGGGCCAGCGCGAGCGCGACGGTGCCGCCCGCGGCCTCGCCGCGCACGACCGTCGCGTCGATCACGGCGGCGAGGCATCCCGCGAGTGCGAGCGCCGCCGCCGCGAGATCGACCCGCACCGGCAGCGCGGTGCGCACCGCACCGGCCAGCGCGACGAGCGCCACGACCGCCGCGGCAGCCTCCCGCGCGGGCACCGCGTCGATCGCGATGCCCGCCGCGCACGCGCCCGCCGCGATGACGCCGAACGTCGCGCGCACCAGTCGCGCGTACCCCGCCGACACCTCGCGGGTGCGCAGCGTCCACCAGCCCCACAGCAGGCCGCCGCCCGCCCACTGCAGCAGCACCGTCGCGGCGTCGAGCCGCACGTCAGCCGCCCGCGGCGGCGATGCGCCGCATGCTCAGCCGACGACCGCGAGGTCGCGGTCCACGAGGTTCATCCGCTCGGGGCCCGCGGCGGTCGCCACGACGATGTCCTCGAGGCGCATCCCCCACCGGCCCTCGACGTAGATGCCGGGCTCGACGCTGAACGCGTGTCCCGCGACGATCGGCGACGCGTTGCCCTCGACCATGTACGGGTCCTCGTGGGCCTCCATGCCGATGCCGTGGCCCGTGCGATGGATGAAGCGCTCGCCCCAGCCGGCGTCGGCGATCACGCGCCGCGCCGCGGCGTCGACCGACTCGCACGTCGCGCCCACGCGGGCGGCGTCGACGCCGGCCTGCTGCGCGCGGCGCAGCACCTCCCAGGCGTCGCGGATCTCCCGCGGCGGCTCGCCGATGTGCACGCACCGCGTGATGTCGCTGCAATAGCCCGCCATCGTGCCGCCGAAGTCGCACAGCACGATCTCGCCGGGCGCGATCGCGCGCGGCCCCGGCTCGTGGTGGGGGCTCGCGGCGTTGGCCCCCGCGGCGACGATCGCGAAGTTGACCACGTCGTGACCCTCGGCGAGCAGCCGCGCCGAGATCTCGGCCGACACCTGCGCCTCGGTGCGGCCCACGAGCGCGATGTCGCCCGCCCGCAGCGCGGTGGCCACGCGGTCGGCCGCGGCGCCCGCGCGGCGGAGGGCCTCGACCTCGGCGGCGTCTTTCGCGACGCGCAGCGGCCCGACCACGTCGACGCCGCGGATCCAGCGCACGTCGCGCAGGTGCCCGAGCAGCTCGACGAGGAAGCGCGCCCACATCTGGTCCCCGATCGCCACCGTGCGCGCGCCGCGCAGCAGCCCCGCCACGATCGCCACCGGGTCCTGCGTCTCGACCCACGGCCGTAGCGCGAACACGCCGTCCAACGGGACCACCCGCGCGGCCTCGAGCCGCGGCACGACGAGCGTCGCCTCGCCGTCGCGCGGCACGACGAGCGCGGTGAGACGCTCGAGCGGCATCGCGTGGTAGCCGACGAGGTACGGCAGGTCGTGGCCGACCGACACGACCAGCGCATCGACGCCGCGGAGCGCCATCTCGGCGCGCACGCGGTCGAGGCGCCGCGCATGGAGCGCGGCGTCCGGCCCGCCCGCACCCCTCGCCGGGGGATGCCCCGCGGTCACCGTCGGACGAGGCGCCCGGACTGGTAGTCCTCGAACGCCTCGACGATCTGTTCGCGCGTGTTCATGACGAAGGGCCCGTACCGCACGACGGGCTCCCGCAGCGGCTCGCCGCCGAGCAGCAGGACCTGCGCGGGGCCGCCGTCGGCCACGACGCGCACGTCGCCCGGCGCGCGGCGGAAGACGAGCATCCGGCCGCTCTCGGCGCGGTGACCGTTGGCCGCGACCGCGCCGTCGAAGACGTGCACGAGTGCGGTGTGGTCGTCGCCCGGCGTCCACGCCACCTCGTCACCGGCCGCGAGCGACGCGTGCGCATACGTCATCGGGCTCGTGGTCTCCACCGGCCCACGCGCGCCCATGACCGTGCCGGCCACGACCTTGAGCACGCCGCCGTGCGGCAGGTCGACGCGGGCCAGCTCGTCGGCGTCGTAGCCCTGGTAGCGGGGCGGCACCATCTTGCGGTCCGCCGGGAGGTTGACCCACAGCTGGAAGCCGTGGGCGCGCCCGCCCGTGCGCATCATGTCGTCGGTCGGCAGCTCGCTGTGCACGACGCCCGACCCGGCCGTCATCCACTGCACGCCGCCCGGGCGGATGACCGCGGCGGCACCCGTCGAGTCGCGGTGCTCCATCGCACCGCTCAAGAGGTACGTGACCGTCTCGAAGCCGCGGTGCGGGTGCTCCGGCGCGCCCACCGCCTCCCCCGGCCCGTAGTCCGAGGGCCCCATCTCGTCGAGGAGCAGGAATGGATCGATGTGGTCGACCTCGGGTGTCGGGAACGGCCGTCGCACGACGAAGCCGCCCCCCTCGACGGTGCGCTGCGTGCCGACGACGCGGTCGAGCGGACGCGGGCTCACGTCGCCACCAGCGCCCGCGGCCGCAGCGGGACCGTGACGGCCTCGGCCGCCGCACCCGCGGCGGCGTCGTGCGCGGCACGCGCGTGATAGCTGGAGCGCGTCAGCGGGCTCGCCTCCACGTGCGCGATGCCGAGCGCCTCGCCGACACGCGCCCAGCGCGCGAAGTCCTCCGGCGTCGGCCACGACCGCACCGGCAGGTGCGCCGCCGTGGGCCGCAGGTACTGCCCGATCGTCACGATCGAGACGCCGACGGACGCGAGATCCACGAGGGTGGCCTCGACCTCGCCCTCCGTCTCCCCCAGGCCGAGCATGAAGCCCGACTTGGTCACGAGGCCCGCCTCGCGGGCCCGGGCGAGCACCCCGAGGCTGCGCGCGTACCCCGCCGACGGCCGCACCTCGCGCTGCAGGCGGGCGCCGGTCTCGACGTTGTGGTTGAACACGTCGGGGCGCGCGGCGATCACCTCGTCGAGCCCGTCACCGCCGCGAGCGTCGGACACCAGCGTCTCGACCCTCGCGCCCGGTACCGCGGCGCGGATCGCGCGCACGCACTCGGCCACGTGGCGCATGCCGCCGTCGACGAGGTCGTCGCGGGCCACCATCGTGAGCACCACGTGCGCGAGGCCCATGCGCCGCGCCGCCTCCGCGACGCGTCGGGGCTCGTCGGCGTCGGGCGCCAGCGGCACGCGGGTGTCGACGAGGCAAAAGCCGCAGGCGCGCGTGCACCGATCGCCGAGCACCATGAAGGTCGCGGTGCCGTCGCGCCAGCACTCCGAGAGGTTGGGGCAGCCGGCTTCTTCGCAGACCGTCACGAGGCCGAGATCGCGCACCGCGCGCCGCGTCGCCAGGACGGCGTCCGAGATCTCGACGCGCGGCCGCAGCCACTCGGGTTTGCGGTCGACCGGCACCTCGGCGCGCCGCCCGCGCGACAGCCGT
>CAXRBC010000044.1:0-4444 GCA_964228515.1 Ilumatobacteraceae bacterium | reverse complement strand
TCACGCGCGGCGGCCGACTGGCGCGCGGCGCGGCGGCTCGCGGACCGCGCGGGCGTGGTGATGGTCGCCTGGTACGTCGCCGGGCCGGGCGGCGTGGCGGAGGTGCGCTGAGGCGCGGAGCGGACGTGCGCTGAGGCGCGGAGCGGACGCGCGCTGAGGCGCGGCTAGGCGTGGCAGCCGCAGCCGGCGCCGCAGCCGCCCGCGCGCGGCGCGGGGGCGGCTGGCGCGGACGACGCCGCGGGGCCGGCGCCGACGGAGGCGAAGACCGAGAGCAGGCGCGTCGAGGAGAGGTGGCCGTCCGGGCAGGCGGCGGGCGCGTTGGCCTCCGACATCGGGCGGCGCACCTCGTAGACGGCGTCGCAGTCGCGGCACTTGTACTCGTAGGTCGGCACGGAGTCAGTGTACGCGCGGGCGCGAGGTGGCCGAACGGCGGGAGCGGTCCGCGCGGGGTGGCACGGCCGAGCGGCCGAGGATGACGGGACGGGCGGCGTGGGTAGGTTGGCGCGCCGTGGGTGTGGCGGCGCAGCCGGTCATCGAGCGCGAGGCGCGCACCGAGCGCGTGCCGCAGACCGGAGAGCCCACCGTGGCGCACATCGTGAAGACCGAGCCGGGCGAGGACGCGGCGGCCAAGGTGCTGGAGGCCCGCATCCAGGGCACGCCGCTCGAGGCGCTCTGCGGGCACGTGTGGGTGCCGTCGCGCGACCCGCGCAGCCTGCCGCTGTGCGAGGCCTGCAAGGAGATCTACGGGATGTACCGCGCGGCCAACGACGGCCTGCGCGACACGCCGGCGGACTGAGCGGCGGGCGGGACGTGCCGACGATCGCGACGCTGGGCGCGTTCGCCGTCGCGTCGATCGCGCTGCTGGTGATCCCGGGGCCCGCCGTCGTCTTCATCGTCAACCGCAGCGTTGCGAGCGGCCGGCGCGTGGGGCTCGCGAGTGCGGTGGGGCTGCAGCTCGGGAGCCTCGTGCACGTGCTCGCCGCGACCGTGGGACTGTCGGCGGTGATCGCGGCGTCGGCGGTGGCGTTCTCCGCCGTGAAATGGCTGGGCGCGGCATACCTCGTGGGCACCGGCGTCGCGACGCTCGCGCGCCGCGCGGGGCGAGCGGCCGGAGCGACGGGCGACGTGGGCGCGGCGCGCGCGTTTCGGCAGGGGTTCGTCGTGAACGCGCTCAACCCGAAGGTGGCGCTGTTCTTCCTCTCGTTCCTCCCGCAGTTCCTCGACGCGGACCGTGCTGCGGCGCCGCAGGCGCTGGCGCTCGGCGCAGTGTTCGTCACCCTGGGGCTCGCCAATGACGGCGGCTACGCGCTGCTCGCGGGGTCGCTGCGGGAGGTGCTGCTGCGGGGGCGGGCCCTGCCGTTCGTGCAGCGGTGGGTGTCGGGATCGGTGTTCGTCGCGCTGGGCGTGGTGGCGGCGCGGGCAAAGGTGGCCTGAGGGCCGGTCGGGCCGCACGGGTTGGGCGCGCAGCCGGTCGCGCAGTCGGCCGCGCGGCCGGTCGCCCTGCCGGCTGAGTGATCAGTGGTAGTCGCGCGAGGCGATGCGCGCCGGGATGCCGAGGGCACCGATGTGCTCCGCCACGAGGTTGATCGCGTCGTCGGCGCGGCGCAGCCGACCGCGCACGAAGATCGACGACGCGGAGGCCGCCCCCTCGTGGCGGCGCCAGCAGCCGCGGGAGACGATCACGTTGACGTGGCCGGTCTCGTCCTCGACGTTGACGAACGTGACGCCGCCGGCCGTCGGCGGGCGCTGGCGGTGCGTGACGACGCCGGCCACCACGACGCGGTCGCCGTCGCCGCGCGCGCCGAGCTCGTCGGCGGTGCGCACGCCGAGCGCGCGGAGCCGCTCGCGGAAGAACCGCGTCGGGTGGCCGTCGGGCGCGATGCCCGTGGCCCACAGGTCGGCGATCGCCTCCTCGAGCGGGGCCATGCCGGGCAACACGGGCGCCCGTGCGCCGGTGGCCACGCCCGAGAGCCGGTCGGGACGGGACTGCGAGACCGCGCCCGCGGCCCACAGCGCGTCGCGGCGGCCCGCGCCGAAGCACTCGACGAAGGCGCCCGCCGTCGCGAGGGCCTCGAGGTGCGCGCGGGTGAGCGAGGGCACGCGCCGCGCGAGGTCCTCCATGTCGCGGTACGGGCGACCGGCCTCGATCTCGCGGGCGAGCGCGTCGCCGACGCCGCGCACCGACCCGACGCCGAGGCGCACCGCGAGCCCGCCCGTGGACTCGGCGCAGGGCTCGAGCGTCGTGCGAGCGCCGGAGGCCACGACGTCGGGCGTGCGCACCACGACGCCGTGGCGGCGGGCGTCGCGCACCAGCGAGTGCGGGGACCAGAAGCCCATCGGCTGGGAGTCGAGGAGCGAGGCGCAGAAGATGGCGGGCTCGTGGTACTTGATCCACGCCGAGGCGTAGACGAGGTAGGCGAAGCTCACGGAGTGGCTCTCGGGGAAGCCGTAGGTGGCGAAGGCCGACATCTTCGCGTAGATCTCGTCGGCGATCGGGCCCGTGATGCCGCGGCGCGCCATGCCCTCGTAGAGGCGGCCCTCGAGGCGGCGCATGCGGGCGCGCGAGCGGGTGGAGCCCATCGCCTGGCGCAGCTCGTCGGCCTCGGCGGCGGTGAAGCCCGCGACGTCGATCGCCATCTGCATGAGCTGCTCCTGGAAGAGCGGGACGCCGAGCGTCTTGCCCAGGCTCGGCTCGAGGAGCGGGTGGAGGTACGTGACCGGCTCCTGGCCGTTGCGACGGCGGATGTACGGGTGCACCGAGTCGCCCTGGATCGGGCCGGGGCGGATGAGCGCGATCTCGACGACGAGGTCGTAGAAGCGCCGCGGCGTGAGCCGCGGCAGCGTCGCCATCTGGGCGCGCGACTCCACCTGGAAGACGCCGACCGAGTCGGCGCGGCAGAGCATCGCGTACACCTCGTCCTCCTGCGGGATGGACGCGAGGTCGACGGTGCGGCCGCGGTGCTCGGCGACGAGGTCGATCGCGCGGTGGAGCGCCGAGAGCATGCCGAGACCGAGGAGGTCGAACTTCACGAGCCCGATGGCGGCGCAGTCGTCCTTGTCCCACTGCAGGACGCTGCGGCCCTCCATGCGCGCCCACTCGACGGGGCACACGTCGCCGACCGGGCGGTCGCAGATCACCATGCCGCCCGAGTGCAGGCCGAGGTGGCGCGGCGCGTCGAGCACGAGGCCCACCGCCTCGGCGGAGGCCCCCACCCGGGTCATGTCGCGCAGGGCCGAGCGCTCGCGGTAGGTGACCACGTTGGCCACCTGGGCCGCGCGGTCGCGGCCGTGGCGTGCATAGACGTACTGGATGACCTCCTCGCGCCGGCCGCTCTCGATGTCGAGGTCGATGTCGGGCGGGCCGTCGCGCTCCGGTGAGAGGAAGCGCTCGAAGAGCAGGCCGAGGGAGACCGCGTCGGCCTTGGTGACGCCGAGCGCGTAGCAGACCGCGCTGTTGGCCGCGCTGCCGCGGCCCTGGCAGAGGATGTCGTGGCGGCGGCAGAACTCGACGATGTCCCACACGACGAGGAAGTAGCCGGCGAACCCGAGGGTCTCGATGACGTCGAGCTCGTGGCGGATCGTGGCCCACGCCCGCGCGCGCAGCGAGAGGCGGTCGAGCGGGTCGACGGGCGGCGGGCCGTAGCGCCGGCGCGCCCCCTCCTCCGCGAGCGCGCGCAGCCACGAGGACTCGTCGTGGCCGGGCGGGCACGCGAAGGGCGGGAGGCGCGGCGCGACCAGCGCGAGGTCGAACGCGGCGGACCCCGCCACCTCGAGCGCCCGCTCGATCGTCCCCGGGTAGCGGGCGAAGCGGCGGTACTGCTCGGCCCCGCCGCGCAGGCAGGCCGCGCCGGCGGGCGGCAGGCGCGGGTCCATCTCGTCGAGGGTGCGCCCGGCCCGTACGGCGGCGAACGCCGTGGCGAGCCGGTGGTCGGTCGGGCGGGCGTACGCCACGTCGTTGGTCGCGACGCACCCCGTGCCGACGCGCTCCGCGACGCGTACGAGCGCGTCGTTGCGCGCCGTGTCGACGGGGTCGCCGTGGTGCCAGAGCTCGACGAGCAGGCGGTCGCGGCCGAAGGCGTCGGCGAGGAGGCGCACCTCGCGCTCGGCGGCCGCCGGGCCGTGCGCCTCGAGCGCGGCGAGGTCGAAGCGCGGCGCGTCCTTGGCCCCCGCGAGCTGGCCCTCCGTGATCGCGCGCGAGAGGCGCACGTAGCCCGTGGGACCGTCGGCGATCACGACGAGCCGGTCGCGCGCGCCGTCGCGCGACTCGCCGCACTCGAGCTCGGCGCCGAAGGCCGTGCGCAGGGCGCGGCCGCGCGCGGCGCGCGCGAAGCGGACGACGCCGTAGAGGCCGTTGCGGTCGGTGAGCGCGAGGGCCGCGAGGCCGAGCTCGGCCGCGCGATCGACGAGCTCCTCGGGGTGCGAGGCGCCCTCGAGGAACGAGAAG
>CAXRBC010000043.1:0-2484 GCA_964228515.1 Ilumatobacteraceae bacterium | reverse complement strand
CGCCGATCTCGGCGATGACGTACGCGCGACCGCCCGGCCCGACGACGGCGTCGCCGATGCGCATCGAGGGGCCCGGCCATCCGCCGCCGCGCGTGGGCGAGCTCACCGCCCGGCCCCCGGCCCGTGCTTCTCGATGAGGCGGCGGCGGTGGTGCTCCATCGCGGCGACGTCGTTGGAGGAGTTGCCCTCGTGCCGGCGATACCGATACAGCGGCAGCTCGAGCCGGTGGATGCGGTACTTGCGCTCGAAGCGCATCCGCAGCTCGGTCTCCTCGTGGAGGAGGACGGACTCGTCGTAGAGCCCGATGTCGATCAGTTGCTCGATGCGGAACATGATCCCGCAGGCGATCGGGTCCGCCAGGCAGTCCTTGCGGCCGAGCACCTCCTCTTGGTCGTCCACGAGCAGGTAGTCGCAGGCGACGGCGTCCATGTAGCGGTTCTCCCGGAGGAACTCGTGGAGCAGCTCGAGGAAGCGCGCGTTGACGAAGTCGTCGGCATCGACGCGCACCACGTACGGCGCGCGTGCACGGCGGATGGCCGCGTTGACCGACGCGGGCAGCCCGCGGTTGGCGTCGTGCTCCACGAGCACGATCTCGTCGCGGAAGGCCTCGAGCACCTGCGCGGTGCGGTCGCTGCTCCCGTCGTTGACGAGCACGATCTCGAACCGGTCGCGCGGCATCGTCTGGGCCAGCAACGAGCGCAGGCAGCGCGAGACGTGGCGCTCCTCGTTGTACGCCGGGACGATGACGCTGACGACGGGACCGCTCACGAGGAGAGCGCCTCCCCGATCGCCGAGGCCATCCGGCCCGGGACCGAGTCCTCCATCCGCACGGTCACGGGCAACGAGACGGCGCGCTCGAGGCGCGCGCGCGACGGCCCGAACGCCCCGCCGAGGTCGCCGTGGCGGGCGACGAGCTCGGGCATGTGCGTCCACGTCCCGGCGAAGTGCCAGGTCACCGCCTCGGGCAGGATCTTGGTGCCGAGGCCCACGGCGAGGAGCGACTCGCGGCAGCGGCGCGCGGCGGCCGCGTCGGGCACCGAGAAGACGAGGGCGTCCGCGGTGTCGTGCGCGCCCTCGGGCATCTCGCGCGGCATCACGCCGCGGATGCCGGCGATCGCGCCCCACATCGCGTCCCGGTTGGCGCGCTGGCGCGCGACGACCGTGGGCAGCTTGCGCAGCTGGGCGAGCCCGACCGCGCCCTGGAGCTCGGTCATCCGGAAGTTGAAGCCGCTCGAGGCCCGCGTGTCCTCCCAGCGGGGGACCGACGGGTTGTTCTCGTGGCCATGGTCGTGCCACGCGGCGGCCGCGGCGTGGTCGGCGGCGTCGCGGAAGACGACCATGCCGCCCTCCCCCGTCGTCATCGTCTTCGCGTAATCGAAGCTGTAGGTGCCCATGCGCCCCCAGGTGCCGAGGGGGCGCCCGTCGAGGGCCCCGCCGCAGCCCCACGCGGCGTCCTCGATGAGCGTCACGCCCCGCGCACGGCACACCGCGTCGATCTCGCGCAGGCGGGCCGGGGTGCCGAGCATGTGCACCGCGATCACGGCGCGCGTGCGCGGGCCGATGAGCCGCTCGAGCGACGCCGGGTCCATGTTGAGCGTCGCGTCCACGTCGGCGCACACGGGCACCGCGCCGGCCTCGATGATCGCCTCGGCGGTCGCGACGAAGGTGAACGACTGCGTGATCACCTCGTCGCCCGGCTCCAGGTCGAGCACGGCGAGGGCGACCCGCAGGGCGGCGGTGCCGGAGGTGACCGCGAGGGCGTGCTGCACGCCCATGGCGCCGGCGAAGGCGCGCTCGAAGTCGCGCACCTTGTAGATGCCGTTGCGGATCGCGTCGAAGGAGTGCCGGAAGAGCACGCCGCCCCCGGCGAAGAGCCCGTCGACCTCGGCGCGCTCCTCGGCGCCGATGAGCTCGAAGCCTGGCACGGAGACGATCCTACGGCGACGCGGCCGCGGGCTACATCGACTCGAAGAGCGACACCAGCTTCGCGTCGGTGAGTCGGTCGCGGAACCGCTCGCCGAGCGCGTTGACGAGCGGCTTCTCGTGCTTCACCGTCGCGGCGACGAGCGCAGCGCGCGTCGCGTCGTCGAGGCGCGCGCACACGCCGGTCGGGATCGCGACGCCCTGTCGCCGCGCCATGTCGACGAACTCGGCGTGCGCCTCGGGGTAGAACTCGCCGAGTGCGGCGAGCACGACGCAGTTGGCCACGCAGTGGTGGAGGCCGAAGACCACGCTCAGCGCAGCGGAGAGCGGGTGCACGACGCCCACGTAGCTCGTGGCGATCGCGCAGCCGCCGAGGTACGAGGCGACCATGAGGTCGCTGCGCGCGGCGTCCGACATCATGTCGCCGTCCAGGAACACGCGGCGGCAGAGTGCGACGGTCTCGCGCGAGTAGGCGTCCCCGATCGCGTTGCGGTACGAGCCCGCGAGGGCCTCGACGCAGTGGATGTAGGCGTCCATGCCGGTGAAGAAGTACTGGTCGCG
>CAXRBC010000042.1:0-2546 GCA_964228515.1 Ilumatobacteraceae bacterium | reverse complement strand
CGTCGGTGCTGGGGGGCCGGGGCGCGTGACGGATCTGGTGGTCGCGGACGTCACCTCGAGCGGTCGCGTCGGGACCCTCGTGGTGCGGGCGACCGGCGGGAGTGACCGCGTGCGGGGGAGCGACGCCAGATCGCTCCTGCGCTCCGCGGCTGGCGACGCTCTGCTCAGCGCCTATTTTTCCGTCGCCGCGGAACGCGACGACGGTCAACTCCGTCGCGTGGTCGTCCGCGGTCGTGGGTACGGGCACGGCGTGGGGATGTGTCAGTGGGGGGCCATCGGGCGCGCGCGCGCCGGACAGGACGCCCGGACGATCCTCGCCGCGTACTACCCCGGCACCACCATCGGTCCCATCCCAGAGTAGGCGGCGCCTCCGAATGCCCTCCCGGTCCACCCCGCGCTCCACCGCCTCCGTCCGCGCCCCCGTGCGCATCGGGGTGCTCGGACTCGGCGCGATCGCGCAGACCGCGCATCTCCCCGTCCTGGCGCGGATGCGCGGGGTGCAGCTCGCCGCCCTCTGCGACAACGACCTCGCGAAGACGCGGACCCTCGCCACCCGGTACGGCGTCCGCGACGTCTGCGGCGACGTCGACGAGCTCCTCGACCTCCCCGACCTCGACGCCGTCGTGGTCTGCACGCCGAATCATCTGCACGAGGTGCATACGCTCTCCGCGCTCCGGGCGGGGCGTCATGTGCTCTGCGAACGCCCCGTCGCGCTCTCGGCGCGCGGGGTCGAGCGCGCGCTCGCCGCCGCGGCCAAGGCCCGTCGCGTGCTGATGGTGGCGAACACCGAGCGCTTCCGCGCCGACGCGCAGGCGCTCGACGCGATCGTGCGCCGAGGCGACCTCGGGGCGATCCGCGGCGTGCGGGCCGGCGTCTACCGGCACCGCGCGACGCTCGCTCCCTGGCGCCATCGCCGCGACGAGGCGGGCGGGGGGGCGCTCTTGGAGCTCGGCCTCCCGCTGCTCGACCTCGCGGGGTGGTTCACCGACTTCCCCCGCGTCGAGCGCATCGCCGTCACGCTGCAGCGCGGGAAGGGGGCGAACGCCGTCGAGGAGGCGGCGGTCGTGCTCATCGAGTGCAAGGGCGGCTTCACCGTGACGCTCGATCTGCAGAACGCCTACGTGGGGACGGAGGAGCGCTGGTGGTTCGAGCTGCTCGGGGCCACGGGCTCGGCCCGCCTCGCCCCGTTGCGCGTCGCGAAGGAGGTGCGCGGCCGCATCGTCGACGGGTCCCCCTCCGGTGCCGCGACGCGGGACTCGGCCTCGGTGCAGTCCCACCGCGCGGCGCTCGCGCACTTCGTCGCCGCGGTGCGCGGCGACGTCGAGGCGGACCCGCCCACGGACCAGGTCCGGCTGCACAAGCTCATCGACCTCATCTACGCCACCGCCGACCGAGGCACCGAGTGGCGCGGATGAGCGCGCCCGCGCGGTCCCGCCACGGGATCGGCGCCGTCGTCGCCGTCGCGCGGCGGATCGGCGTCTCCCTGGTCGCGGCCGCCTCGCTCGTGGTCGCGGCGCGTGCATCGGCGCAGCCCTCGTCGCCGCCCGGCTCGTCCGCCGGCGCCGCCGCCGACATCCCGCGCTATCAGGTCTCCGTCCTGACCTTCGGGCCGGGTGACGCCGTCTTCGAGCGGTTCGGACACAACGCGCTCCGCGTCCGCGACTTCCTCACCGGCGCCGACCTCGCGTACAACTGGGGGATGTTCTCCTTCGACGAGCCGCGCTTCCTCGCGCGGTTCCTCAGCGGTGAGACGCGCGACTGGGTCGAGGCCTTCCCCACGCCCTGGCTCCTCGAGGTCTACGCCGCGCAGGATCGGGAGACGGTCGAGCAGGTGCTCGCGCTGACGCCGGCGGAGGCGGAGGCGCTGGCCACCGCCGTCGCGACGAACGCCACCCCCGAGCGACGCTATTATCGCTACGACTATTTCCGGGACAACTGCTCGACCCGCGTGCGCGATGCGCTCGACGCCGTGCTGGACGGGGCGCTGGCCCGTCGGTTCCAGGCGATCCCGACGACGTGGTCGTACCGGAGCGAGGCGGTGCGGCTCGCGACCCCGGATCGCTGGGCGCAGGCCGGCATCGACGTCGCCCTCGGGCCGCGCGCCGACCGCCCGATGACCGCGTGGGAGGCGATGTACGTCCCGATGCGGCTGCGCGACTTCCTCCGGGAGGTGCGGCGCCCCGATGCGACGACGGGGGCCGCGGTGCCCCTCGTCCGTCTCGAACGCACCCTGTTCACGGCGCGCCGGGCCCCGGAGGCGGCCGACGTGCGCGGGCTGGCGCTCGGGCCGATGGGACCGATCGCTGCCGTCTGGTTCCTCCTCCTCGTTCCCCTCTCCGCGGCCGCGCGTCGGCGGCGACGCGGCGTCGCCGCGGTGTTCGTGGGACTCTGGTGCACCGTGACCGGCCTCGTCGGCCTGATCCTCCTCGGCATGTGGCTCGGCTCCGCGCACGTCTTCTGGTACCGCAACCTGACGCTGCTCCTCGTCTCGCCGGTGGCGCTCGCGCTCGCGTGGCCGGCGGCGCGTGCGATCTGGCGCGGCGCGG
>CAXRBC010000041.1:0-3413 GCA_964228515.1 Ilumatobacteraceae bacterium | reverse complement strand
GCGCTCCGCGCCGAGGCCCCCGCGTCGGTGCTCGTCGTCTGCACCGGCTTGGGCGATGCCGCGGTCCGTGACGCGTGTGCGGCGGCCGGCGCGGCGATCCTGCTGCCCAAGCCCCTCGCTCCGGCGCGCCTCGTCGAGGCGCTCCGCGTCCACGCCGCATGAGCGGGGCCTCCACCCGCGAGGCGGGGATCCTCCTCGAGCTCCTCGATCGCGTCGACGCCGCCGACGCGGAGCAGCAGAACGACCTCGGTGTGGTGTTGCATCGGCGTGGACTCTCGTCGAGCGCGGTGGACGCGTTCGCCTCGGCGGCGGTGCTCGACCCCACCTTCACGCTGGCGCGGCGGAACCTCGCCCACGTCCTGACCGATCCCGACGGGCGCTCGTCGCGCCTCGAGGCGTATCGCGCGCAGGCGGCGAGCGATCCCGATGCCGCCGAGCCCTGGGTCGTGCTCGCGCGGCTCGCCTTCGCCCGTGGGGATGCGGTCGAGCTCGGGACCGCCGTCGCCGCGGCGCGGCGCCTCGGGGCACGGGACCCCTGGCTCCCGTGGATCGAGGTGGCCGCCGCGATCGATGCGGGACGGCTCGATGAGGCGGACGGGCGGCTCGTCGCGGTGGCGTCCGACGAGCCGCTCGCGTGGCGGTGGCGCGCCCTGCTTGCGTACCGTCGCGGCGAACTGCGTTCGGCACGCGACCTCGTCGAGGTGGCGGTCGCGCGGGCGCCGGGCGATGCCGACGCGCTCCTCCTCCGCGCGTTCATCCTCGGTGATCTCGGTGAGACCGGTGCCGCGCGCCAGGCCCATCAGGCGGCCGTGCTCCTGCGGCCGGGTCTCGGGCGGGGAGAGCCGCATCTGCGGCTCGACGCGGGCGGGGCGATGCCTGCATCGGTCGAGGCCCCGCCGGCGGACGGCGACCGCGCGCCCACGCCCGCCGCGCGGCGCGCGCTCGGGATCGCAGCCCTCGAGCTCGGCCACACCGCCTTGGCGGAGCGGGCGCTCGAGGTCGCGTTCGCGGCGGACCCCGACGTCCGCGGCGCGACCGCGCTCGCCACGATCGCGATGCGGCGCGGCGACCTCGGCGCCGCCTTCTCCTGGTTCGACCGGCTCGTGACGGACCATCCCGCCGACGCGACGCTCTGGAACGCGCGGGGCGTGGCGGCGCATCGGCTCGGCCGCTGGACCGAGGCTGAGGCCAGCTACCGCGAGGCCCTCGCCCGCGCGCCGGACGATCCGGTCGTCGTCGGGAACCTCGCCGTGGTGCACGCGCATCAGGGCCGATGGTCGGACGCGGCGTCCGGTGCGTCGGCGTCGGCGGTGCAGGGGTCGCGGGCCATCCGACGCAACGCGGCGATGATCCTCGCGGCGGCAGGCGAGGTGCCCGCAGCCCGGGTTCTGATGACGGCGCTGCTCGCGGAGGGTGCCCCGGCGGACGAGACGCCGGCGCTCTGGTACGGGCTCGGACGTCTCGCGTTCGCGTCCGGTGCGTTCGAGACGGCGCGCGAGGCGGCGGAGCGGGCGCTGCTCGTCGACCCGACCTTCGCCGCGGCGTGGCACCTACTCGCGGCGGTCCACGAGGGCCGCGGCGATGCGCTCGCGGCGGCGGTCGCGACGGACCGCGGGCTCGCCGCGGCGTCGGTCGCGGTGGCGCCGGGGCTCGAGCCGTTGACCCACGAGGCCGCGGCCGGCCGCGGGGGTGGCTGATGGCGACCATCGAGGGGCGCCTCGGGGAGCTCGGCATCCACGACGTCTTCCAGCTCTTGGACGTCGGGCGGCGTTCGGGCGTGCTCCACATCGAGTCCCCGACGCGCGGAAATCGCGGCGAGGTCGGGTTCGCCGCGGGGCGCGTCGTCACGGCGTCCATCCGCTCGAATCCGCATCGCCTCGGCGATCTCCTCGTCCGCTCGGGGCGTGTCACCGCCGAGACGCTGGTGCGTGCGCACGCCCGTCAGGCGGCGGGGGACGCGCGGCGCCTCGGGGCGATCCTCGTCGAGCTGGGGGCGGTCTCGGCGGAGGAGATCGCGCGGCAGATGCGGCTGCAGGTCGAGGCGGTCGTGTTCGAGCTGCTCTCCTGGCACGAAGGGCGGTTCCACTTCGTGGAGGGCGCGCAGGGGGAGGGGCCCGAGGCCGACCTTCCGATCAGCGTCGATGCGCTCCTGCTCGAAGGGGCGCGCCGGCTCGACGAGTGGTCGGCGCTGACGGACCGCGTCCCATCGATCGGGATGGTGCCCGTGTTGCAGGGGGTCGAGGGGCCGGCCGGCGGACTCGAGCTGCGCCCGGCGGAGTGGGAGGTTCTCTCGTACGTCGACGGGCGTCGCGACCTGCGGGAGATCGCGGTGGTGACCGCGATGAACGAGTTCGACGTCGCGCGGGTGGCGTATGGGCTGCTGACGGCGGGCCTCGTCACGCTGCGCGCCGCGGACGTCGATGTCGCCGCCGCGGCGGTCGAGGGGGAGTCTCCCGCGGCCCCGCATGTCCGGCGGGCGCGGGAGGCGGTGGAACGTGGCAGCCTCGTCGAGGCGCTCACCCACTGGGCGGCGGCGCAGGACGCGGGCCCCGATCCGACGCTCGCGGCGACGATCGCGGATGGTCTCGACGCCACGCGCCGCCTGCATCGACTGCTGCACGGCGGAGGGGAGGGATGAGCGTTCTCGATGTGTCCGCCCGTCGCCGGATGGTCAAGGTGGCGGTCCTCGGCCCCGAGGGGGCGGGAGTGCGCACGACCGTCGCCGCGCTGCGGCCGACGGGCGGTGTGGATCTCGACCCGACGCGGCCGCTGCTGGCGGGGACGGGCGCCGTCGTGGATCTCGACGAGGCCGACGGGGAGCGGCTGCGCCTCCTCGTCCACGCCGCGCCGGGAGGCGCCGCGACGGCGGTGACGCGTCGGCGCGTGCTCGCGGGGGCGTCGGGGATCCTCGTGGTGCTCGACGGGCAGCGGGCGCGTGAGGCGGCGCAGCGGGCGTGGATCGCGACGCTTCCGGCGCTCCTGCGGGATGCGTCCCTCGATCCCGCGCGGGTGCCGCTGGTCCTGGCATACAACAAGTCGGACCTCCCCGCGTCGCTGCGATGCGACCGGGCGGCGTGTGACGCGGCGTTCAATCCCGCGGGGCTTCCAGCCGTCGAGACGGCGGCGGTCCTCGGGACGGGGGTGCGAGAGGCGCTCGCGGCGCTTCGGCGCGCGATGGGCACCGCGCTCGCCGTGCTCCTGTGCGTCCTGGGGACGTGGCTCGCTGGCGCGCGCCCGCTCGAGGCGCAGCCGATGCCGGCCGAGGCCCCGCCGGCGTTGCGCGCGTGGTCGGCGGGTCGGCTCGTGATCTTCGCTGGCCCGGCGGAGGCGCGGCTAGCGCAGTCGCTCCTCTCGGCGGCGGCTGCGCAGCCCGCGTTCCCGGGGCTCCCCGCGCTCCGGGACACCGCCTGGGT
>CAXRBC010000040.1:0-15794 GCA_964228515.1 Ilumatobacteraceae bacterium | reverse complement strand
TCGCGCCCCGTGTCCAGCCGCCGCTCGAGCGCCGCGAGCTCCCGATCGATCCGGTCGGCCGACTCGGCGGCCTGCAGCCTCGCGCGCAGATCGGGATCGGCGGCGACGGGGTGCTCCGCCGAGGCACGAGCGCGACGGCGGCGCGGTCGTGGCCGCAGCCGCAACTTCGCGACCCGCTGGGCGACCTCGCGCACGAATCGGTCGGAGCTCGGCGCGTAGGGCTCCGGCAGCGCGATGCGCGCCACGGGCACCGGCGGCTCGTCGAAGTCGTCCGCCGAGACGTGCGAGGTCGCCCGGGAGGCCGCCACGACCTGCGCCCTCGTCCCCGCCGCCCGCTGCGCCGTGCTGATCACGGCGACGAACGTGACGCGGTCGTCGCGCCACGTCTCGACCACGTCGCCCGGCCGGAGTGCGCGCACCGCCTCGGCTACCTCGGGATCGCCCGACGGGGCCGTCGCCGCGCGCCGATACTCGTCCACGTCGCCGAATGGGCTCCTCGCCAGCGCGCGGAGCCGGTCCCGCTCCCGGCTGCGACGCGCGATCCGTGCCTGCACCTCCACGACGTCCCGCCCCGACTGGAACTGGGCGAAGGAGAGATTGAGGAGGTGGTGTGCCTCGGTGCGCGAGTGCGTCGCGATGAGGTTGGCTGACATGTTGCACGTCGGACGGAACGCCGACTGCAGGCGGAACGACCGGCTCGCGGCGAGCGCCGCAGCCTGATCGAACGTGACGTAGGGATTCCACAGCGAGATGGCATGGCCGACCACGTCGATGCCGCGCCGGCCGGCGCGGCCCGTGAGCTGGGCGTACTCGTAGGGCCGCAGCATCTCGTGGTGGTCGCCCGTGTACTTGGAGAGCTTCTCGATCACCACCGCGCGCGCGGGCATGTTGAGCCCCACGGCCAGCGTCTCCGTGGCGAAGACGAGCTTCACGAGTCCCGCGGCGAAGCAGCGCTCGACCACCTCCTTGAACGCCGGGACCATGCCGGCGTGGTGGGCCGCGATACCCGACTCGAGCTGGTCCGCGAATCGGCTGAAGCCGAGCGCGGCGAGGTCGTCCTCTGCCAGCGCCGAGGTCCCCTCGTCGACGAGTCGAGCGATCTCGGCTCGCTCGTCCGCCTCGGTCAGTCGCAATCCGGCGCGGCGACAGGTCTCGGCGGCCTCGTCGCACTGCGCTCGGCTGAAGATGAAGACGATCGCCGGCAGCATGTCGTGCGCGACCAGCACGTCGGCCATCTCGAGGCGGTTGGGGGCGAACGCGCGGCGCCTCCGACCATCACCCGTCCGCGTCCCGGCGCGCTCCGCCGCGCGCGCGTTGGGCCGTCCGCCGACCAGCGTGTCGTACAGGCGCACCTCGTGACTCGCGCGGTCGCCCATCGCGAAGTGGTGCTGCAGCTCCACGGGTCGGCGGGTCTCGACGATGGCGCGGGTCGGGCCGCGCACCAGGGTCAGCCACTCGGCGACCTCGTCCGCGTTGGAGACCGTCGCCGACAGGCACACCAGCCGCACCTCGGGCTCGAGGTGGATGATGACCTCTTCCCAGACCGGTCCCCGGTAGGCGTCCTGGATGAAATGCACCTCGTCGAGCACTACGACGCCCAGGCGATCGAGCGCGTCCGAGGAGGCGTAGATCATGTTGCGCAGCACCTCCGTCGTCATCACCACCACGGGCGCCCCCGGGTTGACGCTCCGATCGCCCGTCAGGAGTCCCACCGTCCGTGCGCCGAGTCGTGACACGAGGTCGTGGAACTTCTGGTTGGACAGCGCCTTGATCGGCGCCGTGTAGAACGCACGCTCCCCCCGCGCGAGCGCGTCGTCGATGGCGCATTCGGCCACGACCGTCTTGCCCGAGCCCGTGGGTGCCGCGACCAGCACGGACTCGCCCGCGTCGAGCGCCTCGAGGGCGCGCACCTGGAAGTCGTCGAGCGCGAAGCCGTAGCGCGCCCGCAGCGCGTCGAGCCGGGACGCGCCCCCGCTCGTCAGGCGTACTCCTCTGTGGTGCGCCGCCGCGTGAGGAGCCAGCCGACCAGCGCGGCGAGGAAGTAGAGGACCGTGAGCGGCACGCCGAGGGCCGAGAGGGTGATGGGATCGCCGCTCGGCGTGATCACCGCCGCGACGAAGAAGATGATCACGATCGCGTACCGCCATTGACGTACCAGGCCGCGGGGGGTCACGATGCCAGCGAGCTGGAGGAACACGATCAGCAGGGGCGACAGGAAGCCGACGCCGAACGAGAGCACCATCAGCACGACGAGGCTCACGTACTTGGTGATCTGGAACGCCTGCTCGACGTCGGTTCCGGACCACGCGATCAGGAATTCGAGTGCTCGGGCCAGGGTCCAGTACGCGATGCTGCACCCCGCGAGAAAGAGCACGACCGCGGAGACGATGAACGGGACGGTCCAACGGCGCTCCTTGGTCGTGAGGGCCGGCACGACGAATCGCCAGATCTGCCAGAGGAGCACCGGCAGCGCAAGGACGAGCCCGCCGTAGCCGGCGATGCGCATGCGCGCCGACAGGCCGTCCAGCGGACCCAGCGCGAAGAGGGTGCCGTCGCAGCCGAACTCGGGACGATCGGCGCAGAGGTCGCGATACGGCCGCGTGAGGAACTCGAGCACCGGGTCGTAGAAGATCAGGATGCCCGCGGCCCCGAGCCCCACGGAGAGCACGGAGCGCACGATCCGCTGCCGCAGCTCGCCGAGATGGTCGAGCAGCGACATCGTGCCGTCGGCGGAGGCAGCGCGGCGCGCGCGGAGCAGGCCCATGTCAGGTGACGTCGTCGATCACGTGGTCGCTCGGCTCGGCGGCGGCGACCTCCTCGGCGTCGGTGACCTCGTCCGCGGCGCCCGGGGGCGCCGTCTCGACGAACGCGCGCGTCCCCCCGTCGGCCAGGCTCCGCTCGGCGGCCGGCACGTCGGTCGAAGGTGCCGCCCCCGCGTGCACGCCCGGGGCGGCGCTCATGACCGCGCCGCGGAAGGGCGACGCGGCATCGGTCGCGATGCTCCTCGCCGCCTCGGCCGTACCGCGCAGCTCGCGCATCGGCTCGTCGAAGGCCCGACGCAGGTCGCCCTGCACGCCGCTCGACATGCGCTTGAGCTCGCCGTAGAGATGGCTCACGCGGCGAATGGCGTCGGGCAGTTTCTCCGGGCCCAGTACGACGAGACCGAGCACAAGCAGGACCATCACCTCGGTCCCGGACATGTTGAACACGCGCGCAGTCTACGGCCGTCCACATCGCGGGCTCCCTAACATCGGCGCATGCGCACGCCGATCGATGCGCCCCGCGAGGAGCGCATCCTCTTCGCGCACCGAGGTGCGAGCGGCCACGCGCGGGGCAACACGATCGAGGCGTTTCGTCTCGCGCTGACGCTCGGCGCGACGGGGCTCGAGTCCGACGCCTGGCTCACGCGCGACGGCGCCGTCGTGCTCGACCACGGCGGCACGGTCCGGCGTCGTCTGCGTGCGCGGACCATCGCATCGACGGACCGCGCCGACCTTCCCCATCACGTCCCGCATCTCCCCGACCTCCTGGCCATCCTCGGCGCCGCGCATCTCAGCCTCGACGTGGGCGACGTCGCGGCCCTCGACCCGATCGTCGCGGCCACGCGCGCGGCGGGCGTCGCTCCGAGCCGCACGTGGCTGTGCCACCCCGATCCCGCGATCTGTGCGTCGTGGGCCACCCGGTTCGGCGACGACGGTCCCCGCGTGGTGCACTCCGGCCGCATCTGCGACATGCCCGAGGGCATCGAGCGGCGCATCGGGCGCCTCGCCGAGGCGGGAGTCGCGGCGCTCAACATGCACCGCGAGGATTGGAGCGGGGGTCTCGTGGCCCTGGCGCACCGGTTCGGCGTGGAGGCCTTCGCGTGGGACGTGCGCTTCGCCCACCAGGCGTCGGCACTGCTCGCGATGGGCTGCGACGCGGTCTACGGCGACTGGCCCGACCGCCTCGTCGACGGGCGCGACGGACGCGAGGGTTCGGCTGACGCGACGGGGAGCTAGAGCCCCGACCAGTGGCTCGGCGGCCAGATCACGACGAACGCCTCTCCGACGACCACGTCGAGGGCCACCGGACCGAACTGACGGCTGTCGAAGGACATCGGGCGGTTGTCGCCCAAGAGGAACACCGAGCCGACGGGGACGGCGACGGGGGCCATGTCGGGCTGGCCGCAGCGGGCCACGAGGTCGTCGCGCTGCACGTCCTCCTCGGGAAGCCATGGCTCGGGCACCACGGCTCCGTCGACCAGCACGCGACACTCCCTGATCTCGACGGTCTCGCCGCCGAGCGCGATCACGCGCTTGATGAGATCGTCGTGCTGGACCGCGGTGCCGTTGGTCGTCACGCGGTCGAAGACCACGACGTCGCCGCGGCCGGGCTCACCCACGCGGAAGGCGAGCTTGTTCACCAGGACGCGATCGTCGCCCGCGAGGGTGGTCTCCATGCTCGGCCCCGCGATGTAGAACTGCTGGAAGACGAACGTCCGCACCAGCGCGGCGACGACGACCGCCGTGACGACTACGCCTGCCCACTCGCGGAGCTGTGCAAGTGCCGTGCGGCGGGTCACCCGGGCATCGTAACGACGGCGGAGCGCCCCGGCTCGGCCTAGAGCGACGCGATGAGTTTGTCCACGCGCTCGTCGCGGCTTCGAAATGGATCCTTGCAGAGCACCGTGCGCTGCGCCTGGTCGTTGACCTTGAGGTGCACCCAGTCCACCGTGTAGTCCCGCTTGCGCTCCTTGGCGCGACGGATGAACTCGCCGCGCAGACGCGCCCTCGTCGTCTGCGGCGGCCGTCGGCGCGCGTCCTCGATCGCGGCATCGTCGCACAGGCGCTCGGCGCGTCCCGCGCGCACGAGTCGCTCGAAGACGCCGCGGGATCGCCTGATGTCGTGGTACTGCAGGTCGAGCAGTGCCACCCGCGCGTCGTCGAGCGCCAGGCCGTGCCGTTCGCGGAAGGCCTCGACCAGGTTGTGCTTGATCACCCAGTCCACCTCGCGGTCGAGCTTGAGCGGGTCGTTCTCCAGCGTCGTGACGCAGTGCTGCCACATCTCGAGCCCGCGGCGCTCCTCGGGCGGGAAGCCCTTGCGGTCGTCGTAGGCGAGGGCCCTCTCGAGGAACTCCCGCTGCATGTCGAGCGCGCTCAACTCGCGCCCCGAGGCGAGGCGCACGGTGCGACGGCAGGTGATGTCGTGGCTGATCTCGCGGATCGCCCGCGTCGGGTTCTCCAACGTGAAGTCGCGGAGGGTGACCGACTCGTCCTCCATCATCCGCAGGATGCACGCGGTGCTCGCGAGCTTGAGGTACGTGGCGTATTCGCTCATGTTGGAGTCCCCGACGATCACGTGGAGCCTCCGGTACTTCTCCGCGTCCGCGTGGGGCTCGTCCCGCGTGTTGATGATCGGCCGGCTGCGGGTCGTCGCGGAGCTGACGCCCTCCCAGATGTGCTCCGCACGCTGCGCGATCGAGAAGATCGGCCCGCGCGCCGTCTGGAGCACCCGCCCCGCGCCCGAGTAGATCTGGCGCGTCACGAGGAACGGGATCAGCACCTCCGCGTAACGCTCGGTGTCGTCCGCCCGCGACGTCAGGTAGTTCTCGTGGCAGCCGTAGCTGTTGCCCGCGGAATCCACGTTGTTCTTGAAGAGGTAGATGGTGCCGCGGATCCCCTCGTCGCGGAGGCGTTGTTCCGCGCCGTCGAGCAACTCCTCGAGGATCCGTTCCCCGGCCTTGTCGTGCACGACGCAGTCCATGATCGAGTCGCACTCGGGCGTCGCGTACTCGGGGTGGCTCCCGACGTCGAGGTACAGCCGGGCGCCGTTCTCGAGGAAGACGTTGGACGAGCGGCCCCACGACACCACCTTGCGGAAGAGGTAGCGGGCCACCTCGTCGGGACTGAGCCGACGCTGGCCCCGCAGCGTGCAGGTGACGCCGTACTCGTTCTCGAGGCCGTAGATGCGGCGCTCCACGCGGGGCAACCTAGCCGCGCGTCAGCCGAGCAGCGTCGCGACCTCCGCGTCGGGGACGCGACGGAAGCATCGGCGCCTGCCGTTGCGCTCGAGCAGCGACACCTCGACGTCCGACGCCGGGATGGCGCGGTCCGGCCCCGCGAGGGCCGCCACCGCGCCGCGCAGCGCGGCGGGGAGCGCAGCGCCGATGGCGCCCGACTCGCGCAGTCGGCCCAGCACCGCCTCGGCGTCCCCGCCGAGCACGCAGGCGCCGCGCTCGTCGAGGACCGTGCCGTCGTACAGGATGTGGAAGAGCTGGTCGTGCTCGCGGTCCGCGCCGATCTCCGCGACGAGGATCTCCACCTCGAGCGGCTTGGCCGACTCGCTGAAGAGGTGGCTGAGGATCTGGGCGTACTGGTTGGCCAGGCTCCGCGCGTCGACGTCGCGCCGAGAGAACTGGTAGCCCTTGAGGTCGGCCGCGCGCACGCCCGCCACGCGTAGTTGGTCGAACTCGTTGTACTTGCCGACGCCGGCGAAGGCGATGCGGTCGTAGATCTCGCTCGTCTTGTGCAGCGTGGTCGAAGGGTTCTCCGCCACGAGCGCCAGCCCGCCCTCGTACTGCAGCGCGGCGAGCGCGCGACCGCGGGCGATGCCCTTGCGCGCGAAGTCCGCGCGATCCTTCATGAGCTGCTCGGGCGGGATGTAGAAGGGCATGTTCATCGCGAGCCCACCTCCCCCGCGATCTGCTGATACAGCGCCGCGAGCGCCGGGTCGCCGACGCGCTCCCAGCCCGATGCGGTGATGGTGGCCACCACGGGGTAGATGCCGCGGAGGGCGTCCGGCCCGCCCGTCGCCGAGTCGGCGTCGGCGGCCTCCCACAGCGCGCGGGCGGCGAGCCGCACGCCATCGTCGGCCGACATGTCGCGGCGCCAGCCGACCCGCATGACGGTCCCCGCGTGCAGCGAACCCGAGCCCGTCGCCACGAAATCGCGCTCCTCGTAGCGGCCGCCCGTGACGTCGTAGTCCCAGAGCCGGCCGTCCCGCTCGATCAGGTCGTATCCGCCGAAGATCGGCACCACGACGAGTCCCTGCATCGCGGCCGGCAGGTTGCTGCGGACGAACATCGAGAGTTGGTTGGCCTTGCCCTCGAGCGAGAGCGTCTGCCCCTCCACCTTCTCGTAGTGCTCGACCTGGAGCTGGAAGAGCTTGATCATCTCCATCGCGGGACCGGCGGCACCCGCGATCGCCACGCCGCTGAAGTCGTCGGCCTGCACCACCTTCTCCATGCTGCGGTGGCTGATGAGGTTGCCCGAGGTGGCGCGCCGATCGCCGGCCATCACCACGCCGCCCCGGCAGCGCAACGCCACGCACGTCGTGGCGTGCGGGATGACGAGATCGGAATCGGGACTCACCCCGTCGAACGGCGACAGTCCGACGCGGCGCAGGAGCTCGCTGAAGTTCGCCCCCGGGTCCTCGCGCGGACCAAAGACGGGCATCGCCATGGCGCCCTCAGGCTACGGCTACTCGCCGCCCTTCTGCACGTAGCTCTTCACGAAGTCCTCGGCGTTGGTCTCCAGCACGTCGTCGATCTCGTCGAGCAGGTCGTCGAGCTCGGCCTTGAGCCGCTCGCCCTGCTCCGGCGCCTCGGTCGCGTCGGCCGAGCGCGCGTCGTCGGCGCGCTCATCGCGCGCCCGCTTGGTGCGCTGCGCCCGCGCCCGCTCGCTCATGCGAGGCACCATAGCAAGGGCGGCACCCCGCCGCTCGCGCGCGGGGCGCCGCGGTCCACGCGGGGGCGCCGCGGTCCGCGCTCAGTTGGTCGGCCGGAAGGACGAGGTGCGCACCTGCGCGCCGAGCGCCGTCACGAGATCCATCGGCGTGTCCGCGTCGTCGAGCAGCGTCGCCACGTCGGCGGCCGTCCCCTTCAGCGGCTCCATCATCGGCACGCGCCGCAACGGCTCCGCGCCCACGTCGAAGACGATGGAGTCCCAGTTGGCCGCGACGACGTCGCGGGGCCACTTGGCGAGACACCGGCCGCGGAAGTAGGCGCGGGTGCTGGTCGGCGGATCCGTCACGGCCGAGTCGACGTCGGCGAGCTTTGCGATCGGCTCGAGCCCCGCGCGGGCGGCGAGCGACGTCGCGTCGCGCAGGTCGTGGTACTGGAGGTCGATGGCCTTGCGCCGGGCGTCGCGCGGCCCGAGACCGTGTCGTGCGGCGTACCCCTCGATGATCCTGCGCTTGGCCACCCAGTCCACCGCGTGGGCGACGCGGTCGGGATCGGTCTCGAGGCCGTCGAGCACGGCGCCCCAGCGCTCGATCGTCTCGAGCGTGTCCGCCTCGCCGAGCGCGCCGTGGCCGCGCCGTGCCACGTGGGCGCGCGCCGCCTCCCAGAGTCGGCGTTGCAGCGCGAGGGCGGTGATGGTCCGGCCGTCCGAGAGCAGCACGGTCGCGCGCAGCGACGGATCGTGGCTCACGACGCGGATCGCCGAGACGGGGTGCGCGAGCACGACCTCGGCCGGATAGTCGCCGTCCTCGATCATCGCGAGCACCAGTGCGGTGGTGCCGAGCTTCAGGTACGTCGCGACCTCGCTCATGTTCGCGTCGCCGACGATCACGTGCAGGCGCCGGTAGCGCGACGGATCCGCGTGCGGCTCGTCCCTGGTGTTGACGATCGGTCGCTTGAGCGTCGTCTCGAGGCCGATCTCCTCCTCGAAGAAGTCCGCCCGCTGCGAGATCTGGTACCCGCCCATGTCGGCCCGCTCGTCCGAGCCCTCGTGCCCGACCTTGCCCGCTCCGCAGTACACCTGGCGCGTCACGAGGTGCGGGGTCACCCACGCCGCCAGCGTGCCGAACGGCAGGTCGCGGGCCAGCAGGTAGTTCTCGTGACAGCCGTAGCTGTTGCCCTTGCCGTCGGAGTTGTTCTTGTAGACCACGATCTCGGCCCCGTCGGGGAGCGCCGCCCTCGCCGCGGTCATGCTGGCGCGCAGGATCTCCTCGCCCGCGCGGTCGTACGTGACCGCCTCGCGCACGGTGCGGCACTCCGGTGAGGAGTACTCGGGGTGGGCGTGGTCCACGTAGTAGCGCGCGCCGTTGGTCAGCACGGTGTTGACGAGGTGGGTCTCGACCTCGGGCGCCATCGCGTCGTCGAGGCTGAAGCCGCGCGCGTCCGCCCCCGGACGCTCGTCCTCGAAGTCCCACCCGATCGTCCGGTCGAGCCGACCCGCGTATGCGTTGATGAGGACCGACGAGGCGGACACGGGGTTCAGGTCCACCCCGCGCGCGATCACGCCGTACTCGGTCTCGATGCCGAGCACCTTGGGGAGCGCCACGGTCCCCTCCTAGAGGTACTGACCGGTCGCCGTGCGCTCGATCGCGCGACCGCCGCGCTGTCCCGAGTCGCCGACGAGCGTGCGGATGAAGACGATGCGCTCGCCCTTGCGGCCCGAGACCTTCGCCCAGTCGTCCGGGTTGGTGGTGTTGGGCAGGTCCTCGTGCTCCTTGAACTCCTGGGCGATCGACGCAACCAGGTCGTCGAGTCGCACGCCCCGCTCACCCCCCGCGATCAGCCGCTTGATGGCCAACTTCTTGGCGCGGCGCACGACGTTCTCGATCATCGCGCCCGAGGCGAAGTCCTTGAAGTACAGGACGTCCCGATCGCCGTTCTGGTAGGTCACCTCGAGGAACCGCGTGGCATCGTCCTCCCGGTACATCGCATCGACCGTCCGGTCGATGAGTCGCGTCAGGGTGCGGTCCGCGTCTCCCCCGTCGCGCTCGAGCTCGGTCGCCGCGATGGGCACCTCGCGCGTGAGGTACCGGGCGAACACCTGCCGGGCTGCCCGCGCGTCCGGCCGCTCGATGCGGATCTTCACGTCGAGGCGGCCCGGGCGGAGGATCGCGGGGTCGATGAGGTCCTCGCGATTGGTCGCGCCGATCACGATGACGTTGCGCAGTCCCTCCACGCCGTCGATCTCCGCGAGCAGCTGCGGCACGATCGTGCTCTCCATGTCGGACGAGATGCCGGTCCCGCGGGTGCGAAACATCGAGTCCATCTCGTCGAAGAACACGATGACGGGCCAGCCCTCCTCGCTCTTCTCCCTGGCCCGCTGGAACACGAGGCGGATCTGACGCTCGGTCTCGCCGACGTACTTGTTGAGCAGTTCCGGCCCCTTGATGTTGATGAAGTAGCTGCGCGCCTTGTCGCCGCCGTTGGTCGCCGCGACCTTGTGGGCCAGGCTGTTGGCCACGGCCTTCGCGATCAGGGTCTTGCCGCAGCCGGGCGGCCCGTACAGCAGGATGCCCTTGGGCGCCGGCAGGCGGTGCTCGGCGAACAGCTCGGCGTGCAGGAACGGCAGCTCCACCGCGTCGGCGATCTGCTCGATCTGTCCGTCGAGGCCGCCGATGTCGGCGTACGACACGTCGGGCACCTCCTCCAGCAACAGGTGCTCGACCTCGGGCTGGGCCAGGCGCTCCAGGAGCAGGTTGGCACGGGCGTCGAGGCGCAGCAGGTCACCCGTGCGCAGCAGCGTCCCGCGCAGGGCGTCCGCGAGCTCGCAGACCCGCTCCTCGTCCCCTCGACAGGTGACCACCGCCCGCACCCCGTCCTCGAGGATCTCCTTGAGGTGCACGATCTCGCCCGTGCGCTCGGCATCGCGGGACTTCACCACGTTGAGGCTCTCGTTGAGCACCACCTCGGCGCCGAGCGCCAGGCGCTCCACCTCGATCTCGGGGTGCGCGGTGACGCGCATCTTGCGACCGTTGGCCAGCACGTCCACCGTCCCGTCGTCGTTCTTGCCGACGACGACGCCGTAGCTCGCGGGGGGCTGCGTCAGCTTGTCGACCTCCTCGCGCAGCGCGGCGATGTGGTCGCGTGCCTCGCGGAGCGTGTACGAGAGCTTCTCGTTCTGCGCGACGGCCTGCGCGAGCTGGCCCTTGGTCTCGAGCAGCTTCTCCTCGAGCGCCCTCACGCGCTCGCCCTGCGGCTCGGACGCGTCTCGTGTCATCGTGCGATCGTCCCGCGGCGAGACCGGCTCACGGGGTCACCGTATCGCGGGCTCGGTCCCCGTCCGTCCCGGGAGGCGTGTGTACACTGCGAGCACTCACGGAAAGGACGACGTCGACATGAAGGTCTGGATCGATCAGGACCTCTGCACCGGGGACGGGCTGTGCGAGGAGATCGCACCCGACGTCTTCACGCTGCTCGACGACGGTCTCGCGTACGTGAAGGAAGGCTCCAAGGTCTTCGCGACCGCCAAGGGCAACCCCCAGGGGGCCGAGGGCGTCGCCAACTTCTCCGACTCACTCCTCGACGCGGTCGTCGAGTCCGCCGAGGAGTGCCCCGGGGAGTGCATCTTCATCGAGCCCTGAGCCGACCCACCGCCCCGCGGTGAGGAAGGCGGTGTGGGCCACCATGCGGTGGTCGGGCCGCACGGCCCGGCCCTCGACGTGCCAGGTCCGGTGGAGCACCTCGAGCGTGCGCACGTCCACCCACCCGCGTCCCATGGTCTCGCGCACCTGCATCGCCTGCACGATGCTCGGCGTGTACGCGACCATCGTGCCGCCGAGGCGCAGGATGTCCGGTGCCTGCGCGCTCACGCGCCACGGCTCCGGGATGTCGAGCAGCACCCGGTCCCACGGCCCATCCGGCGGGGGCGCGATCGGCTCGTAGGCGTCGCCCAGCCGCACGTCCCACCGCGCGGCGAGCTCGGCGCCCGCGTACGCGCGCACGTTGGCCCTGGCGCGCGCCGCGAAGTCCTCGCGCAGCTCGATGCCGGTCACGGTCGCACCGAGGCGCAGCAGCGCGATCGAGAGTGCCCCGGACCCGACGCCGGTCTCCATCACGCGCTGCCCCGGCGCGACGTCGGCGAGCATGGTCATCGCGCCCAGGTCCTTCGGGTAGATCACCTGCGCGCCGCGCGGCATGTGCAGCACGACGTCCTCCAGGCTCGGGCGCACGGCCACGTAGCGCGTGCCGAGGGTCGAGAGATGCCGCGAGCCCTCCGGCGCGCCGACGATCGCCGCGTGCGCCAGGACCCCGCGGTGGCTGTGGAACTCCCCGCCCTCGGTGAGTGTCACGAGGTAGCGACGGTTGCGACCGTCGATCAGCATCACGGTGTCGCCGGCCGCGAACGCGCGGCTCGCACTCACCGGCGCCGGCTCCGCCGCGCCCTGCGACCTCCGAAGCGCCCGGCGAGCCAGGCGCCGCCCAGCAGCGCGACGGCGAGCGAGCCGATCGCGGTCCAGCGGGCCGCGCCCCGGCGCTCGGCCACGTCGGCCAGCGCGTGCTGGAGACGCAGGATCCCCGCCTCCACGTCGGCACGACGCACGTCGCGCTCCCGTGCCATCACGCCTCGCGGCGCAGCGAGCCCACGCGGATGCGCGATGCGGCCCCGCTGACGGCGACCACGGCCGCGCCGAGGGCGGCGAGGTACGGCACCCACGACCAGCGCCCGGAGAGCGCGTCGATCGTCTGCGCGAGGCGCAGCACTCCGACCACGCCGAGCACCAGCCCGATCGACAGCACCGCGGAGCCCACGAGGCCCCACGCGAGCCATCGGCCCGCCCCGCGGATGGGCTCGACCGCCTCCTGGCGGGCGTAACGCGCGATCAGCCGCGGCAGGTCGGCGATTGGCGTGTCGCGGGGCTCGTCATGCGGGGGCACACCTACGTTCTATCGGCGCCGCCGTCGGCGAGCCGGGCGAGGTACGCCTCGCGGCGCCCCGCGAGCAGTTGGCCGAGCAGGTCGAGCCGGGCGCGCGAGCCAGCCGCCTCCAGCAACCGCTGGTGGTCGTGGACCTCGAGCGGCGCGAGGGCGCACAGCTGGTGCGTCGCGAGCGGACCGTCCGCGACGACCTCCGTGTCGAGTCGCGGCACGCGTTCCCCGAGCTCCGTCGCGAGCGCGAGGCACCGGCGGACCTCCTCGTACGCGGCGGGCACCCGCGAGGTGACGTCCGCCGCCGCGTGCGCATCGTCGTCGTCCGCCCAATCGTCCACCAGGGCCTGTGGGTACGGGTCGTCGTCGAGCCACTGCACGACCCGGATGCGGGAGGCACCGCCGACGACGAGTGCATAGCGGCCGTCCTCGAGACGCAGCGTCTTGAGCATGCGGACCTCGGTGCCGACCTCGCAGCGCTCGTCGCCCCCGCCCACCTCTCGACCGCGGCGGATGAGCACGATGCCGAACGACGGCTCGTCCATGGTGAGGCAGTCGCGCACCATCGCGCGATACCGCTCCTCGAACACGTGGAGCGGTGCCATCACGCCCGGCATCACGACCGTCGACAACGGGAACATCGCGAGATGACGCACGCGATCACCCGCCGCGTGGGAGCGGGGCGATCGCGGCGCCCGCGGGGACCCGTGCGGCATCCGCGAGCGCCAGACCCAGCGATGACCACAGCGGCTGGTAGACGCCGACCGTCGAGACGCCCTGCCCGTTGAGGAGCAGCCCGAAGATGGCGTCGTCGCCTGCCGCGGTCGGATAGACCCCGCTCAGCGCCTTCACACCCGTGAGCGTCCCGGTCTTGGCCCGCAGCGAGCCACCCACCTCGGGCGGGAAGTCGGCATCCCGCAGCGTGCCCGTCCGCGACGCGACCGCCAGGCCCTCGCGCAGGGGCCCGCCGACCGGGGACGCCCGGAGGATGCCGACCGTGGTGTCGCACGACATCCGGTCGTCCAGGTGCAGACCGGAGCCGTCGCGGAGCACGAGGCCGCCCGTGGGCACGCCGTCCTCCGCGAGTCGCGCGACGACGTCCGCGAGGCCCGCCTCACGGGCGCCCGCGCCCGACGCCGCGAGCCCGACCTCCTTCACCATCATCTCGGCCGTGTTGTTGTCGCTGTTGGTGAGCAGGTCGCGCACGAGGTCGGACAGCGGTGCGGAGGTCGCGACGGCGACACGTGCCAGTCCGGCCCCGCCGTCGGGCACCGTGCCCGATCCGCTGCCACCCGCGATCGAGACGCCGCGCGCGACGAGCAGTCGGGTGAACTCGGCGGCGGCCGCGTCGGCCGGATCCGCCGGCTTGATGGGCGTCGTCGAGACGCGCCCGTCGTCGACCATCAGCGCCCCGATCGGACCCACCTCGACGACCCGCAGTCCGTCGACGAGGCCGGGGGCGAATCGCTCCGCGTCGTAGCGCGTGCCGTCACCGCGCACGGCGCCGGTGACGGCGGTGATGCCCACGGCGCGCACCGCGTCGGCCAGCCGGTCGAGCGACGTCGCGTGCCGCGTGCGGTACCGCTCGGTGGACTGATAGGCGTCGGTCGAGAGCACGGGATCGCCACCGCCCACCAGCCACAGGTCACCCTGCACCACGCCGGCGCGCACGTCGCCGAGCACGAGGGTCTCGTGCACGTGCCCCGCGCCGAGGCGCGCGAGCGCCCCGTACGCGACCGCGAGCTTGGCGTTGCTCCCCGGCACGTACGCACGCGCCCCCCGCACGTCCACGGCGCGCCGACCCTGGACCTCGACGACGAGACACGACTCCTCGGGGAGGGCGGTCACCACGGTCGCGACCCCGCGTTGGACCCGTGCACCCGCCTCGAGCGCGGTGACGAGCGCCGGCAGGCGGCGGGTCGACATCAGTGGCGTGGCGACGGGCGCCGCCAGGACGCGCGGCTCGCCCACCCGCCTCGCGCCCACGCCGCGAGCCCCGATCACCTGTGCGAGCGACGCGAGCACGCTGGCGCCCGCCACGGTGGCCGCGACGAGCGACGCGACCGCGCGCCGGGTCGGGAGTGCGTCGAGTCGCGCGAGCGGACGGCGCGACATCGTCCCGAGGGTAATCCCGCGGTCGGGGCCGTACTAGGTTCGTGCGGTGCGCATCGTCGCCGCCCTCTTCGTCGAGAACTTCTCGCTGCGCACCGACGACGCGGGGCACGCGCGGATCGACGTCCAGGGCGCGCACTTCACCGTGCGCGCGCCGGGACCGTTCCCGTGCACCGTCGGGCCCCATCTCGCCGCCATCATCCACTGTCCCGCGGACGCGGACGGACGCGGCGTGTTCGAGGTCGTCGTCCGCGAGGGCTTCGACGACTCGGGGCCCGTCCTGGCGCGCAACGTGAGCCCGTTCACGGTGGAGCCCGGTCGCTTCACCTACCGCCTCGTGCGCTCGGAGATCGAGATCGCCGAGCCGCGGCAGGTCGTGGCGCACTGCCGCGTCGGGCTGGGCGACTGGCTCCACGTGCCGCTGACGGTCGTGGCATGAGCGTGCCCCGGCTGGAGCCGGCGACGGACGTCGACGCGATCCGCATCATCCGCGGGCTCGCCATGGACGCGCCGCTCGCGGCCAAGAGCGGTCACCAGGGCACGGCGATGGCGCTCGCGCCCGTGGCCCACGTGCTCTGGAGTCGTGTCATGCGCTTCGATCCCGCCGACCCGGCGTGGCCCGATCGGGATCGCTTCGTGCTCAGCAACGGCCACGCCTCGATCCTCCAGTACGCGCTCGGCTTCCTCGCGGGACAGGGGCTGGAGATGGACGATCTGCGCGCGTTCCGCCAGTGGGGTTCGCGCACGCCCGGGCATCCCGAGGCGGGACACACGCCGGGCGTGGAGGTCACGACGGGCCCCCTCGGCCAAGGCCTCGCGAATGCGGTCGGCATGGCGATCGCGGAGCGCCACCTGCGCGCCACGCTCGGCGCGGACGCGTGCGACCACCACACCTGGGTGCTCGCGGGCGACGGCTGCCTCATGGAGGGGATCAGTCACGAGGCCGCATCCCTCGCGGGCCACCTCGGCCTCGAGCGGCTGACGGTCGTCTTCGACGACAACGGCATCACCATCGACGGGCGCACCGACCTCGCGTGCAGCGACGACGTCGTCGAGCGGTTCTCCGCGTACGGCTGGCGCGTCGTGCGCCTCGGCGACG
>CAXRBC010000039.1:0-2618 GCA_964228515.1 Ilumatobacteraceae bacterium | reverse complement strand
CGCGACGCTGCGGGCCTACGAGGCGCGGCGCACGCGCAGGAGCACCCCCGCGGCCGCGGCCGTGCACGGTGGGGCGTGCGGCGGCTGTCACCTCGACGTCTCGGCGCGCGAGCTGCAGGCGTTGCGCGCGCTCCCGGAGGGTGAGCTGCCCGAGTGCCCCAACTGCGGCTGCATCCTGGTGTTCGCGTGATCCTCTGGTTCGTCGGCGGGTCGATGGCGATCGTGTGGGCCGTCTTCCGCGACCCGCGCTTCGACCTGCGGCTCCTCGCGATCGGCGCGCTCGCGCCGGACGTGGTGGACCTCGCCGTCGGCGGTGCCGGGCCCGCGCACTCGGTGGTCGCGCCCGTCGTCGTGCTCGCGGGCGTGATGGCCGCGACCTACGGTCGTCGCCCCGCCAGGGCGCGGCTGCTCGCCGTGCCGATCGGGATGTTCCTGCACCTCGTGCTCGACGGTGCGTTCGCCGCCGGCTCGGGTTTCTGGTGGCCGCTCGGGGGGTTCGCCCTCGGCGACGACCCGCTGCCGAGCGCGGCGCGCGGCTGGTGGAACGTGCCGCTCGAGGTCGTCGGCGCCGCACTCGCGGCATGGGTGCTGCGCGCCCGCCGCGCGGCCCGTGCGGGGCGGTGAGTCGGTCTGTAAGCGGGATTCTGTCGCGACGCCGGTCTCCCGGCGCCGCTGACGACCATCCATCTGTGCGACCTACCCGAGGGTTGCCGTGAGGCGGACGGACCGTCCATGCCCTCTGCGTGGTCTTGCTTCGGGTGTCGTGCCACGCGGCGCCGTCGCCGACGCAGCGGGTGCGCTCTTACCGCACCGTTTCAGCCTTGCCTGATCGGGGCCTCGCGGCCCCGCCATCGGCGGTCTGTTCTCTGTTGCACGGAATGTCAGGTCGCCCCGACCTGGCTCGCGCCAGCACCCCGTCCTGTGAAGTCCCGACTTTCCTCGACGCTCGCGCGCCGCGGTCGTCCGACCGACTCACCGGTGGCGTCAGGCTACCGCCGCGCGCGACGCCCGTCCGGGCCGGTCGCCCGCGCCGCTCAGGCGCAGGCGACGAAGTCGTATGCGAGCGAGTTGAGGCTCGGCGTGTCGAGTGCGAGCGTCGTGCCCGCACCCTGCGCGTCGCGACCCAACGTCACCTGCACGGTCGCGAGCGACCCGAAGGCGCCCGGCACTGCGGCGATGCGGGGCTTGCCCGTGGCGGGATCGATGGTGGTGCCGATCGTCTCGATCGCGGGGCTGATCGCGCGGGCGAGCAGCGCGGCGTGGCGCGACTCGTCGCCGCCGATGCCGAGAGCAGCGGCGCGCAGCGCGGGGTCCTCGAGCATCGTCACGACGCCCTGGTAGGTCTGCGTGGCGAGCTGCTCGAGCGCGTGGGCGAGCAGCGCCACCTCGGCCGCCGGGTCGGCTGTCTGGTCGGCCGTGATCAGCGCGAGCGCGGGGCCGACGTAGATCTCCATCAGTCGCGCGTTGGCGCACTCGAAGGGCTCGGCGCCGAGGCCCTCGACCAGCGCGTTGACCGCGTCGGCGTGGCCGCGGTGGTCGTCGCGGAATCGTCGCGCGAGCGTCGCCGCGCCGGCGTACGGACCGGTGAGCACCCCCAGCGCGATCGCGGCGTCGTAGGTGTCGATCGCGGTCCACTCGAGCGAGGCCGCGGTGCGCAGGAGGACGGCGTCGGTCACCTCGGCCGCGGGCAGCGCGGTCGTCTCCGGCGCGACGCCGAGCGACGGGACGTTGGGACTCTCCTCGACGCCGGCCTGCGTGCCGCACGCGGCCAGCAGGCCGCCCGTGCCGAGGGTGAGCGCCCCCAGCCGCAGCAGTTCGCGGCGGGAGAGGTGAGGCAGCGGGGTGCCCGCGTCCGGCCGCCCCTGTGCGCGTCGCGGCGTCACGGTGCGAGCGGCTCCGTCCCGGCGTCGAGCGCGGCATCGAGGCCCGCGCCCGCGAGCTCGGCGAGCACGGCGGCGTGGCGGGCCTCGGTGGTGACGATGCTCGCGACGAGCGCGGCGGCGTCGGTGGACTCGAGGCGCCCGACGAGCGCGGTGTGGGTGGCGGCCAGCACGTTCTCCAGCTCGCGCAGCGCGTCCAGCGACGCCGAGGGATCGGCGACGCGGTCCGCGAACGCCTCGATCACGGCGGCGCTGCGCTGTGTGGAGGCGCCCTCGCCGTAGAGGCCGTTGAGCGCCTGGGCGTAGGCGCGGTGGTGGTCGCGCATCAGCGCGACGGCGGGGCCCGCCTCGCCCTTGCCGACCGCCGACGCTGCCGCCGCCGAGTAGAGCCCGTGCGCAGCCTGCTCCGCCTCGAGCGCGAACTGGATCAGCGCGCGGTCCGCGTCGGAGAACTGCGACACGGCGGTCAAATCTAGACGCGGCCTAGAAGTCCAGCGCGGAGAGCGCGGGGATCCAGCCGCGCGCACGCCGCACCGCTTCGTGCCATTGTGAGCGATCCAGGGCGCGCGCGGGCTGCACCACCCGTCGCGCGCGCCGTGTCTGCGCCGCCGCCTCGACGCTCGGCCACACGCCGACCGCGGCGCCGGCGAGGTACGCGGCGCCCAGCGTGGTCGCCTCGGTGACGGCCGAGGCCTCGACGGGGAGGCCGGTCGCGTCCGCGAGCGCCTGCACGAACGC
>CAXRBC010000038.1:0-4044 GCA_964228515.1 Ilumatobacteraceae bacterium | reverse complement strand
GGGGTCGAGCTGTCGCCCCGCGATCCGCTCGGCGAGGATGATCGCCTGCGAGGTGTCGTCCACGAGGCCGGACCACCTGATGTAGCCGCCCATGATCCCGTGCAGCCGGTCGCCGACCTCCTCGCCGTGCACGACCGTCTTGGTGCCCACCGCCACCAGTCCCGCGACCGTGCGGTAGAAGTCGCGCAGCCACGGGTCCATCTCCTCGGGGTCGACGAGCGGCAGGTGGCGGTATGCCAGGTTGAGCTCGTCGTAGCTGTGCAGGTTGTGCGGCGCGGCGCTGATCGACACGACGCAGCCGAACTCGTTCTCCCGCAGCCAGATGATCTCCTCCTGGCGGCGCACCCGTCGGTGATTGGCGCCGAAGCCACCCGGCCGCTCGCAGATCGCCAGCCGGTCCTTGATGATCCAGGTGAGGTTGCGGGGCTGGATCCCCAGCGCCCACTTGCCCCGCAACTTGTGTGGCACTCAGCGGCCCCCTCGGCGCAGTCGGCGCAGCGTGCGCGACGACATCGCTGCGCAGGGTACCACGGTGCTCAGGAGCGCGTGATCGGTCCGATCGAGAGGCGCTGCGCGCTGCGCCGCACCTCGCGTCCGCCCCCGACGTGACAGGCGGTCGTCGTGCCGCGCGCGACGGCGAGCACACGGTCCACCGTCGCGAGGTCGGGAGGGTACGCGCCGGCGAGCCACCGCCGCACCGCGCGCCTCGCGAGGGGCAATGGCGCGGCGCGCAGCGCCCGCGCATCGGTCGGGTCCAGCCCCGCGGCCAGTTCCTCGAGCAGGTCCTCGTCGTCGCGGGCGAGCTCGGCGTGGCGCGCGAGCAGCGGCGCCACGTCGCGCCGCGCCACCTCCGCGAGCAGCGGGAGCACCTCGCCGCGCACCCGGTTGCGCTGGAAGCGCGGGTCGCGGTTGGACTCGTCGTCGGCGGTGCGGATCGCGAGCGCGCGGCAGACCGCGTGCGTCTCGGCGCGCCGGATCGCGAGCAGCGGGTGTCGATGCCCCGGCGTCATCGCCGCCGCGCCCGCGGCGCCGGACCCGCGCAGGAGGTTCACGAGCACGGTCTCCGCCTGGTCGTCGAGGGTGTGGCCGGTCATCGCGTCCGGCGGCAGCACGGCGCGCCGGGCGTCGCGGGCGCGGGCCTCGAGGTTGGGTCCCGGCTCGACGCGCAGCCGCGTCTCGACGAAGTCGGCGCCGAGCGGGCGCGCCAGGTCGCGCACGAGCGCACCCTCGTCGCGCGACGCGGGGCGCAGACCGTGGTCGACGTGGTGGGCGGTCGTGGTGCAGCCCGCGCGCGTCGCGAGCACGAGGAGGGCCATGCTGTCGGGCCCGCCCGACACCGCGCACACGACGCGGGTCCCCGCGGCGGGGAAGGTGCAGCGCGGCAGCAGGTCCGCGATCAGCGCGTCGGCGCCGAGGACCGCGCCCGCCACGGGGCTAGTCGGCGCGGCGCTGTCCGCGGCCGGGATGCTTGATGCGCTCGACGCGCGCCAGGTAGCCGCCGACGAGCCCGAGCAGGGCGCCGACACCGGCGATGAGCAGGCCCGCTCCGAGCCACCAATGCCAGACGACGGCCTCCGCGAGCACGGACGCCAGCGTAGTCAGCGGTCGGGAGCGTTGAGCTGGCGCGGCGCCGTCTCGATCGCCGCCGGCTCGTCGATCTCGTCGCTGGCGACACCGATCTCCTGGAATCGGCGCAAGGTCACGAGCACGCGGCTCTCCAGCGAGGCGACCATCTTGTTGTACGACTCCACCGCCGACCTGAGGCTCGACCCCGTCTTGTCCACGTGGCCGATCACGGTCTCCATGCGCTTGTACAGCTCGCGACCGAGCTCCGCGACGTGCTCGGCGTGCTCCGCGATCTGGAAGGCCTGCCAGCCCTTGGCCACCGCGAGCAGCAACGCGAGCAGGTTGACCGGCGAGGCGATGAGCACGCGACGGCGCATGGCGTGCTCGAGCAGCGTCGCATCGGCGCGCAGCGCGTCGGCGAGGAACGACTCGCCGGGGATGAACATGATCACGTACTCCGGCGCGCGGTCGAACTGCGCCCAGTACCGCTTGTCCCCGAGCACGTCGGCGTGCGCGCGGATCGCGTTGGCGTGGTCGGCGAGGTGGCGCTCGCGCTCCGCCTGATCGGTCGCCTCCTGGGCGCGCAGGTACGCGTCCAGCGGGGTCTTGGAGTCGATGACGACGCGCCCGTCGTTGGGCAGTCGCACGACCGCGTCGGGTCGCTGGCGCCGGTCGGCGTCGGTCACGGTCGTCTGCTCCGTGAAGTCGCAGTACGAGGCCATCCCCGCGAGCTCGATCACGTTGCGCAGCTGCTGCTCGCCCCACGCCCCGCGGGCGCTCGTCGACTTGAGCGCCGCCTGGAGCGCGCTCGTCGTCTGCTGCAGCGCGTCGAGGCGTGAGCCGAGCGCGTCGGAGTACCCGGCGGCGGTCGAGTAGCTGGACTGCAGGCTCGCGACCGCGCCGCGCAGCTCCTGCATCTGCGCCGCCACCGGATCGAGGATCGTGCGCGCCTCCGACGACAGCGCGCGGCTGCGCGCCTCGTAGGTGCGGTCCATCTGCTCGCTCGCCGCGCGCATGGCCTGCTCGGTCGCGGCGCGCACCTGTGCGTCCACCGTGCTGCGGATCGACTCGACGAGCAACCCCGTGGCGATCGGCGGCGCCGCGGGCGCCGGGGTCGGCACGGGCCCGGCGCGCATGCGGCCGAGCAGCACCACCACGAGGCCCGCGACCACCACGAGCCCGACGACGATCAGTACGTCCACGGCCTCAGTCTGACACCACCCTGTGACATGATGACCCCATGGCACATCGGGTCCGCATCACCTACTGCGTCGCTTGAGACTATTCCGACCACGCCGTGCGCGCGGTCTCCGACATCATTCGTGACTACCAACACGTCATCTCCGACCTGCAGCTCGTGATGGGCGGCAAGGGCGTCTTCGACGTCGAGGTCGACGGCACGGTCGTCTATTCGAAGTCCGCGACCGGCCGACACGCCGAGCCGGGCGAGGTGCTCACACGATTCCGCGACTTCGTCGGGCCGGACGTGCCGGTCTACGAGCGCTGATCGCCGTCTGACGAAGGCGCCCGCGCGTCCGCGCGGGCGCGCCCCGCGCCCATCGCCCACGCGCCGACCACGAGTGGCGCGTACGCGAGTGCCGCGCCGGCGAGCGGCGGCACCGATCCACGAACGATCGCCCAGCCCCACGGCCCGAGCCACAGGACCGTGACCACGCCGACGCCGAGCGTCACCGGCAGGTGCCGTGCGGCGTCGGTCGCGAGATGCTGGTACGCGTGCGTGCGGTGCGCCACCGTCACGCGCTCGCGCAGCGCGAGGCGGCGCACGACCGTGACGGTCGCGTCGGCGGCGAAGACTCCGACCGCCACGAGCCACACCCACCCCGCGCGTGGATCGCGCCCCGCCGACACGAGCGAGAGCGCGGCGAGCAGGTAGCCGACGTAGCCGCTGCCGACGTCGCCGAGGAAGATGCGGGCGGGCGGCCAGTTGTACACCAGGAAGCCGGCGGACGCGGCGGCGACGAGCGCCGGCGGCGCGAGGAGCTCGTTGCCCGCGCCCGCGAGCACCTCCACCCCGACGACGCACGCGCACACCGCCATCGCCTCGACTGCGGTAATGCCGTCGATGCCGTCCATGAAGTTGAAGAGATTCAGCATCCAGACGACGTAGACCACGGCGAGTGCGTGACCCGCCCAGCCGAGGTCGACGGGGCCGTCCGTGAGCGTGAGCGGCGGCAGGCCTCCGAGCGCGGTGACGAGCGCGACGGCCGCCACGGCGTGCAGCGCGAGCCGGACGCTCGCCACGCGCACCCGGCCTCGATCGTCGAGCCAGCCCACGAGCGCCACCAGCAGTCCCGGCAGCGCGACGGCGAGCCACGTGCGCCACTCGATGCGCCCGCCCCACGCCAGCGCCGTGCCGCCCGCGGTGACGGCGACGACGATCCCGAGACCGCCGCCGCGCGGGGTGGGCACGGCGTGGGAACTGCGCTCGTTGGGCACGTCGTAGTCGGCGCGGCGCAC
>CAXRBC010000037.1:0-3725 GCA_964228515.1 Ilumatobacteraceae bacterium | reverse complement strand
GCCGGCGGCGTCGGCAACGTCAACGCCGCCTCGTGCTCGACGCCAAAGATCGCCGCGAACGGCGCCGCGAGCCAGCGCGTCGCCACGGCGAGGGCGATCCCCTCCCCGTACGGCGGGTCGGCGAAGGCGACGGTGCGGGCGACGGTCTCCGCCGGGCGGTCGAGCCCCGCGAGGAAGCGCCCCGCCTCGGCGCGCAGCACGGTCGCCGAGGCCTCCGCGCCCAACGCCGCGATGTTCTCGCGGAGCGTCGAGAGCACCCGCGGGTCGCGCTCCACGAAGGTCGCGTGCGCGGCGCCACGTGAGAGCGCCTCCAACCCGAGCGCCCCCGACCCCGCGCAGAGGTCGAGCACCTCGGCGCCGTCGAGCGCGGGCTGGACGATGCTCATCCACGCCTCGCGCACCCGGTCCGCGGTGGGACGGACGCGGCCGGACGTCGGCACGCGGATGCGACGGCCGCGCCACGCCCCGGCGACGATGCGCAGCTCAGCCATCGATGGCGCCCGCCGGTCGCAGGTCCTGCACCACCGCCTGCAGCACCTCGGCACCGCGGAAGGTGTTGCAGTCGAGCTTGTAGGCGAGGTCGAGCGTGGCGCCGGCCTTCACCAGTGCGGCGCGCGGGCCGAGCCCCCACGCGATCGCCTCGAGGGGCCCCTGCCCGCCCGCGACGGCGAACTTCACGCCGTCGGTCCCGACGCGCCGCGGCGCCCCGACGACCGTCACCCCACGTGAGACGAGCACCGGCCCGGGATTCCCGACGCCGAACGGCTCCAGATGGCGGAAGGCGCGCTCGAGCCGCGCATCGACGGCCTCGACCGGGAGCGTGAGGTCGGTCCGCAACCGCGGCACGAGGTCGTCCGCGGTCATCTGCGCGCGCGCGACGTCGTTGAACCGCTCGGCGAACGCGCCGATGCGCGCCGGCTCGATCGTCAAACCGGCGGCCGCGCGATGCCCGCCATGCTTGACGAGCAGGTCGCCGCATGCGGCGAGCGCCGCGTGCAGGTCGAGCGCGCCGTTCGAGCGCCCCGACCCCTTCCCCACCCCGTCGGCGACCGCGATCAGCATCGCGGGCCGCCCCGTCGCCTCCACCACGCGCGACGCGACGATCCCGATCACCCCGGCGTGCCAACGGTCGGAGTGCAGCACGAGCCCCCACTCCCGGTCGAGGTCGCGCCGTCCGAGCTCCGTCATCGCCTCGTCGAGGATGGCGCGGTCCATCGCCTGCCGCTCCTGGTTCAGCTCCTCGCACTCGCGGGCGATGGCGTTCGCCGTCCCCTCGTCCTCCGCGAGCAGGAGCTCGACGCCGCGGAGCGCCTGCCGCAACCGCCCGAGCGCGTTGAGACGAGGGGCGAGGGTGAAACCGACGCGGCCCGCCGTGAGGGCGCGGTCGTCGAGGCGCGCGGCGCGGATCAGGGCCCGGAGCCCGACGAGCTTACTCTCCCCCATCCGCTGCAGGCCGTGACGGACGAAGATCCGGTTCTCGCCGCGCAGGGGCGCGACATCGGCGATCGTCGCGAGCGCGACGAGGTCGAGGAGCTCGTGCACCATCCCCTCGTCGCCGCCGAGCCGGCGGCAGACCGCGAGGCCGAGCTTGTACGCGACGCCCACCGCGGCGAGGTCCTTGTCCGCCGAGGGGCAGTCCGCCCGCCGCGGATTCACGAGGGCGAACGTCTCGGGAAGCGTCGGGCCCGGGAGATGGTGGTCGGAGACGATCAGGTCGATCCCGGCGGCGCGGAGCGCCGCGGCGGGGGCGAGGGCCGTGGTCCCGCAGTCACACGTGAGGACGACGCGCGCGCCGACCGCCTGCGCGCGAGCGACGCCGGCGGGGCCGAGGTCGTAGCCATCCTGCAGTCGGTCGGGGATGAATGGCACGACATCGCCGCCGAGGCGGCGCAGGACCCGCGTGATCAGCGTGGTGGAGCAGCTGCCGTCGACGTCGTAATCACCATGCACGAGGATCCGCTCGCCGGCGCGGACGGCCGCGACGAGTCGATCCGCGGCGCGTGGGAGGTCGGCGAGGGTCTCCGGCGGCTCGACGTCGGCGAGCGCGGGACGGAGGAACCGCTTGACCGCGGCGAGCTCCGTCAGGCCACGGGCGGCGAGGAGCTCGCAGACCTCACGCGGGACCGCGGTCTTCCCCGACTGGCCCGCGGCAGGGCGGAGCGCCCCCGCGAGGGCATCCACCGTCGCGGCGGGCGCGGCGGACGGCGGGAGCCACCGCGCCGCCGGGCGGGTCCGACTCACCCCGCGTGGTACATCAGGACGCCGCACGCCTCGCAGAGCTCGATGACGGTGCCCGTCGACATCGCATGACGACGCTGCATCGGGATCGCCGTGTCGCAGGCGCCGCACGCCATCGCGTTGAGCGGCACGACGACGTGCACGCGCCGCTTGTTCCGGATGCGGTCGTAGCGCTGGCGCAGCGCGGCCGGCACGCCCTCCGCCGTCGCCACACGCTTCGCCTGCGCCGTGGCGAGCTCGCCGTCGATGGCGGCCCGCTCCGCGGCCACCTCGTCGCGCGCCGTCGCCTGCTCCGCCGTGCAGGCCTCCAGTTCCGCCTCCGACGCCTTGAGCGTCGCGCGCAGCTCCTCGAGCCGACGCGAGAGCGCCAGGAGATCGCTCTCCTCGCCCGCGACGATCGCCTTCGCCTGCTCCATCTGCGCGGCCGCCGCGGTCGCCTGACGCATCGTCTTGACCGCATCGAGCTGCGCCTGGTTGCGCGCGATCAGCTCCCGATGCTCGGCGATCTTGTCCCGCAGGAAGGCCTGCTTCTTCTCCTCCGCCGCGACCGTCGCGGACTGCCGGGCGATGGCGTCGACGATCCGCTGCCGCTTCGCATCCAGCTCGCGGATCCTCGGTTCCAGCGCCGCGAGCCGAGTCTCGAGCTCGTGGATGGCGAGGTCGTCATGCTGGAGGGCGAGCAGGGACTGGATGTCGGACATGTCGGGATCGGAAGGCGGTCACGTGGTGCCGCGGCGACGCCGCGGACAGAGGAACATTCGCCAAACCCGCGGCGCCTGTCTATGGCGCGCGCCATCAGCGCCGTCGGACACTCCCCCACGAGGGGACGCCGAGCGCTCGTTTCTCGTCCGCCAACCGCTTGATGCGCAGCGTCAGCGCGTCCTTCTCCCCACCCGCCGCGAGCGGGAGGAGCTGCTCGAGGGCGCGGACCCGGGCGTCGAGCGCCCGGCCGCGCAGCTTGCGCACCGCCCCGTCGATCGTGGCGCGTGCGTCGACGATCGCCCCCGGCTCCCCCCGCAGCTCCTCGTACACGCGCACCGCGGCCGGCGGGAGCCGCTCGGCCAGCGCCTCCGGCGGGACGTCGGGCCCGAGGTCGAGGAGCGCGAGGTAGAGCGCCCGGAAGACGTCGTCCCGAAAGGCCGCGCCGGGCCCCGCCTCGTCGTCCCAGTCGACGCCGGCGTCCGCTCCGTCGTCCGCGCCGGCCTCCTCCTCGAGCTTCCCCACCTCCTCGACGATGCGATCGAGCCAGATCGGCTGCGTCAGCATCACCCGCAGGAGATCCGCCTCGGCGCTCGCCTGCTCCACCGTCGACCGGTAGGGCCCCGTGGGCGCGCGTCCCGACAGGACGGGCGCATCGGGTGCGTCGGGGCGCGAGCCTGGGGTGCCGCGCGTCGCTGACCCACTGGCCGGCCGCACCGAGTTGGCGCGCCGGACCGTGTGGAGCTCCGCGAGCAGGACCTCGCGGGCGATCCCGGCCGCGTCGGCCG
>CAXRBC010000036.1:0-4409 GCA_964228515.1 Ilumatobacteraceae bacterium | reverse complement strand
GTTGCGCGCGAAGTAGTAGTGCCCGGAGTGCTCGCCCGCGAAGACGGCGCCGGTCTCGGCCATCACCTGCTTCATGTAGCTGTGGCCGTTCTTCGTGCGGATGCCCTTCCCGCCGAGGCTGGCGATGGTCTCGGGCACGACGCGGGAGCAGATGAGGTTGTAGAGGATCGTCGCGCCGGGGTGGGTGCGCAGGAAGACCGAGGCGAGGAGCGCGGTGGTGGTGCTGCCCGAGACGCTGCGGCCCTGCTCGTCGACGAGGAACACGCGGTCGGCGTCGCCGTCGAACGCGAGTCCGACGTCGAAGCCGCCCGCGACCACGCGCGCCTGGCGGTCGCGCTGGTTGACCGACTGGAGCGGGTCGGCCGGGTGGTTGGGGAACGTGCCGTCGAGCTCGCCGTACATCACCTCGACCGTGAACTGCGGTATGCGGGCGAAGACGGCGGGCGCGACGAGACCGCCCATGCCGTTGGCGGTGTCGGCGACGATGCGCAGCGGGGTCAGCGCCGCGACGTCGACGAAGCTCAGCACGTGGTCGACGAATTCGGGGAGCATGTCGCGGCGCGTCGCACCGCCGCGCGCAGCGGCGGGGGCGGGGCCGCCGCCCGCGAGGTGCGCGGCGGCGATGGCCTTGATCTCGCGCAGGCCCGTGTCGATGCCGATCGAGCGGGCGCCGGGGAGGCAGCACTTGATGCCGTTGTACTGCGCCGGGTTGTGCGACGCGGTGAACATGGCGCCGGGCGCGTCGAGGACGCCGGACGCGTAATAGAGCGTGTCGGTGCTCGCGAGCCCGAGGTGCACGACGTCCACGCCCTGGCGGCGCGCGCCCTCCTCGAACGCCGCGAGGAGCTCGACCCCGCTCGCCCGCATGTCGTGCGCGACGACGATGCGCGGCGCGCCTGCGAACTCGGCGAAGGCGACGCCGCGCGCGCGGCACGCCTCGGCGTCGAGCTGGTCGGGGACCGTGCCCCGGATGTCGTAGGCCTTGACGATCGCGTCGAGGTCGGGCACGACGGGCGACCCTACCCGCGGTCGTCGACGGGTGCGGCGGCGCGGCGGCGGCGCGGCGCGGGGCCGAGCGCGAGCGCGACGAGTCCGAGCAGCGTGAGCGCGTTGGCCGCGTGGTCGGCGAGCGTGCGGCCGAACTCGAGGCGCACCGTCGTCTCGGTGGGGACGACGACCATCATGTTGGGCGCGGCGCGCCACGGGCCGTCGGCACCGCGCGCGCGCCAGCCGGGGAAGTACGACGTGCGCACCAGCACGGGGACCCCCGTGCGGTCGACGGTGAACGAGAGGGCCTGACGCTCCACGCGCACGTCGGAGACCGCGACGGGCTCGAGTGCGCGCGCATCGACCGCGGCCGCCGGCACGACGACGTCGACGCGACGGAACGACTCACCCGGCTCTCCCTCGCGGCGCGAGACGTCCACGATCGCGTCGACGCGTTGCCAGGATGCGGGGCCGTCGGCGACGGGGAGGGCCGGCCAGTCCTCGGGGTGCTGGAACCAGCTCGTGCCGAGCTCGAGCCACGGCTCCTTGCCCACGCCGGAGCGCCCGGGGACGACGACCGGCTCGGCCGCGAGGGGCACGACCCCGTCGGCGCCGTCCACCTCGAAGACGACCCACGGCCCGCTCGTCGCGACCTCGACGAGCGCGGACTGCGTGCGCGCCTGCGCGACGGCCTCGGGCGTGAAGGCCATGTAGTACCGCACGCCGAGCTCGCGCAGGTAGCGCACGCCCTTGCCCGCGTCGTTGTCGTCGTAGCGCAGCTCGCGCACCGGGTTGCTGCTCTGCTTGGACATCGCGGCGGCCGCGATGAAGTGGTACGGCGTCGTGCCCGACGCCTCGAAGAAGAGTCCCTCCATCGAGCCGATGCAGCCGTCCGTCCAGTGCGGCAGCAGCATCAGTGCCATGGTCGTGCCGTACTTGTTGAGCTCCGAGTTGTTCTCCCAGAGCGCGCGGCCGCAGCCGTGGGCCGGGTCCTCCCCGAGGCCGCGCATCGTGCCGACGAGGTCGCGATACTCGGCGTACGCCGACTTGCCCTCGTAGCCCGAGAAGTTCCACCTCGCCCAGCCGTCGACGAACCCGTCGTTGGAGTACTTGGTGGAGATCGGGCCCCACTCGTACGTCGAATTGCCGGCGTCGTCGGTGACGACGCGGCCGCCCGGCAGCTCCTGGAAGCGCACGCCGAGCACCGCGACCACCACCAGGGCGGCGAGCGTCGCGATGGCGCGCTCCACGCCCACCGCGGGCGCCGAGGGCGCGCCGCCCGCGCGCAGCGCGCGTTCGACCGACCACCAGCGCCACGCACCGGCGACGATCTCCCATGCCCCCAGGAACGCGAGGAAGTAGCGCAAGAGATATAGGAACGGCAGGAGCCGCGGGTTCCACAGCAGGCCGATGACGGGAAGGCTCCGGCGCGTCACGACCACGCCGAGCGCGACGACGAGCGCGTACACGCCCATCCACGACACGACGAGGCGCCGGCGCACGAGCGACCCGACGAAGCCGACCACCGCGAGCGACGTGACGACGACGTCCCAGGCGAGCGGGAGGGGGAAGAACATCTTCCAGAAGCTGTCGCCGGCGCCCGAGGGCTGCGGCTCGTACTTCATGTCGGTCATGTACGCGTGGTTGCCGACGAACGGGAGCACCCAGAACGCGGAGAGCAGCACCGCGACCCCGACGATCCAGGCGGCGGTGCGCGCGCGGCGCGCGTCGAGGTGGAGCAGCGCGAGCAGCACGACGCCGCCGAAGACGAAGAGCAGCACGATGCCGTGCGAGAGCGCGCTCAGCGCAAGCAACGCGGCGGCGGATCGGGCGCCGCGGCCCTCGCGCAGCGCGCGCACCACGAGGCCGAACGCCAGCATCGCCAGCGTGAGCGAGATGGAGAAGGAGAACTCCCCCGCCATCGTCGACGCGATGTTGCCCCCGTAGATCGTGAAACTCTCGTCGAAGAGGAAGACCAGCGAGCCGAGCACGAGCAGCTCGGGGGCGGGGCGCGGCAGCCGGGCGAGGCGCGCGAAGGCCCACGTCGCGATCGGCATCGTGAGGATGCCCGAGACCGCCGTGACCTTGAGCGCGATGCCGTACGGGAGCACGATGTCGAGGAGCAGCACGAGCAGCGCGGGCAGCACCATGTAGAAGCGGTAGATCGGGAAGCCGGCGTACCAGTCGTTGCTCCAGCCGTTGAGCCGCAGGTCGGGCAGGAGGACGTCGCGCAGGTACGCCGGGGCGTAGACGTGCGCGCCCATGTCGCCGCCGGTCGGCGTGTTGTCCCGCACGAGGAGCGAGGGCTGCACCGCGGCCAGCAGCATGAGCACCGCGCCGCCGAGGATGACGAGCGTGAGGACGAGCGACCAGTCGATGCGGGCGCCGCGCGGGGCGGCGGTCGGTGCGGCGGCGGGCTCCTGCCCGGCGGCGGTCGGCGCGGCGGCGGGCTCCTGCCCGGCGGCGGTCGGGGTGCGCTCGGTCATCGGAGGGTGAGCATCGCGAGTCCGGTGGCGTTGAACGCTACGTGCGCCACGAGCGGGAGCCCCAGCCGGCGGGTCGCGTGCCAGCAGCCGCCCAGCACCAGCGCGAACGCGAAGAGGCCGGGGAATTCGGCGAGGCGCAGGTGCACCCCCGCGAACCAGACGGCGGTCGCGATCCAGGCCGCGACCGGGTGCGCCACCGCGGCGAGACGGCGCTGCATGAAGCCGCGATAGAAGAGCTCCTCCACGAGCGGCGCGCCCACGACGACCACGCCGACGAGCACGAGCATCCATGCGCCGCGGGCCGCGTCGACGAGCGCCTGCGCGCGCTCGGCCACCGCGTCGTCCGAGAACGCACCGGGGAACGCGCGCCGGAACGGCGCGGTGACGAGCCCGACGAGCACCAGCTGGGACCCCACCCCGATCGGCACGCCGAGCGCGTCGACGGGTCGGAACCGCAATCCGTGCGCCGCGAGGAAGGGGCCCTCGCCGTCGCGCCGGGACGCGCGCCGCATGCCGACGAGCAACGGGATCCAGAGGGCGAGCGCCGCGGCGCCGACGAACCACGCGGGCCGCTCCGAGCCCGCGCTCGCGCCCGGCAGGGCGGCGAGCCCCGCGGTCAGGACGAGGGCGGCGACGTAGGCACCCAACCAGGTGCCGAGGACGAGCGCGCGCGTGCGAGAGCGGGCCCCGGGCCGCGCGGCCCGATCAGCCCGCGAGTCGGTTGGGGACGACGAACCGGAAGCGGTTGCGGCGGTCCTCGAGGCGCCAGCCGGTCGGCGGGCTGATCCGCTGTCCGTGGTCGGCGCACAGGTCGTAGGCGTGCGGGTCGCGCTCGGGGGTGAGGTCGTCGATCCAGACGAGGGCGCGCGCGTAGTGGTACGTCAGCGTGATCGCGGCCGGCGCGTTGCACGTGCACCGGGAGCAGCGGCGTGACAT
>CAXRBC010000035.1:0-2158 GCA_964228515.1 Ilumatobacteraceae bacterium | reverse complement strand
AGGAGGTCGAGCGCGTCGAGCGCGAGATCGAGAAGGCCGAGACGCAGGACGCCGTGCTCGCGAGCGAGGAGGCGTCGCTCGTGCGCGACCGAGCGTCGAGCGCGCAGGCGGTCGCCGAGGCGACCGACGCAGCGCAGCGCGAGCTCGCCGGGGCGAGCGAGACGCACACCGGCGCGCTCTCCGCGCTCGCCGCCGCGCGCGCGCGTGCGGAGATGCTCGAGGCATCGATGGTGGCGACGACGGCGAGCGCGACGCGCGCCGCCGAGGTACCGGGCGCGCTCGGCGTGCTCGAGGAGCTCATCGAGATCGACGAGGAGTGGCGTCCCGCGGTGCAGGCCGCGCTCGCCGACGCGCTCAGCGCGGCCGTGCTCGCCGACCCGGCCTCGGCGCGCGCGGCGCTCGAGCACCTGCGCGCGTCGCAGGGGATGGGCGCGGTCGTCGCGCTCGGGGCGTGGACGTCGGAGGCCGCGCCGATCGTGATCGACGCCCCGGCGCCCAAGGGTGCGAAGCGGCGCCGCGCCGCGCGGGCGGCGAAGGCGCGGGAGGCGCGCGGGCTCGCGCGCCTGATCCGCAAGATCTTCCGCCGCGAGGACGTGGCCGTGGCCGTCGTGGCACCCGCGACGACGCCGGAGGCGGCGACGACGATCGATGCGGCCCCGACGGTCGAGATGGCGCGGCCCGCGTGGCCCGAGCACTCGCTGCGCCCGCGCGTGCGTGCCCGGTCGGGCGAGCACCAGGCGGCGGTCTCGGTGCTGCTGGACGCGCTGCTGTCCAGGGTCGTGTACGCGGAGGACTTCGGCGTCGCGGTGGACCTCGCGTTCTCGCGACCGGATGCCATCGTCGTGACGCGCGCGGGCGACCGGCTCGCGATGTCGGCGATGCGCGTGGGGCCGGGAGCGGTCACGGGTGAGGCGCTCGCGCGGGCCCGGGACCGGGTGGCCACGGCGGAGGCCGCCGCGGAGTCGGCCCGCGGCGCCCTGCACCAGCGCCGTGGCGCGCTCGAGGCCATGCGCGCGGCCCCGGCCGGAGCGGACGCGACCCCGACCGACCTGGCCCTGCGGACCGCGAGCCTGGCGGAGCAGCGCCGCGACATGGACTCTCGGGTCGCGGCCCTGCGGGAGCGTCGGGAGGTGCTGCTCGCCCGGATCGCGGAGATCGAGTCGCGCCTGGCGGCCGACAGCGAGGAACGCGCGGCCGCGTCGGAGCGACGCAGCCGCGTCGACGCGCGCCTCGGGGCGCTCGGCCGGCTGGCCCGCGTCGTCGAGGGCCACGTCGAGACGCTCGAGCGTCGCCGGCGCGAGCTGCAGGACGAGCGCCAGCGCCAGAGCCAGGAGGTCCGCGAGATCACCGGGCGCCTCGACGCGACGCGCAAGGAGCGGGGGCTCGCCGCGCAGCAGCTCGAGGCCCGACGCGAGCGCAATCGCAAGGTCGAGGTGGAGATGGGCGAGGCGCGCGTGCGACTCGAATCGGCGGTGGAGACGTTGAAGCGCGAGCTCGAGGTCGACGCCCACCGAGCGGTCGCCGCGCCGCAGCCCGTGATCCCCGAGGGCACGACGGCGCAGGAGCGGATGCGCGAGCTCGAGCGCGAGTTGCGCCTGATGGGGCCGATCAACCCGTTGGCGCTCGAGGAATTCACCGAGCTGCAGGAGCGCAACGCGTTCCTCGAGAAGGAGCTCGAGGACGTCAAGGAGACGCGCCGCGAGCTGCAGAAGGTGATCCGCCAGATCGACCAGGAGATCCAGTCGACGTTCGCGAGCGCGTACGCCGACGTGACGGAGAACTTCGCGAAGTTGTTCGGCATGCTCTTCCCGGGCGGCACCGGACGGCTCACGCTCACCAACCCCGACGACCTGCTGATGACGGGCATCGAGGTGGAGGCCAAGCCGAGCGGCAAGAACGTCAAGAAGCTCTCGTTGCTCTCGGGTGGCGAGCGGTCGCTGACCGCGCTGGCGGTCCTCTTCGCGGTGTTCCGCTCGCGGCCGTCGCCGTTCTACGTGATGGACGAGGTCGAGGCGGCGCTGGACGACGTCAACCTGCACCGGTTCCTCGCGCTCGTCGCCGAATTCCGCCGCGACGCGCAGCTGCTCATCGTGAGCCACCAGAAGCGCACGATGGAGGCGGGCGACTCGCTGCTCGGCGTCACCATGCAGCCGGGCGG
>CAXRBC010000034.1:0-5239 GCA_964228515.1 Ilumatobacteraceae bacterium | reverse complement strand
CGGACGTGGCTCAGTTGGTAGAGCATCACCTTGCCAAGGTGAGGGTCGCGGGTTCGAATCCCGTCGTCCGCTCCAGTTGATCGAGTTGGTCGGTCGTCGCCTGCCCGGAGTCCGCGCGGGCCGTGGCGTCGCAGTGACGGTCATGGCGAGGGCGATCGCGGTCGCCGCGGTCGTGGCCGCCGCCGGCGCGCTGGCCGGGTGCGGTGCCGACCGGCAGGACGCCGTCGTGGCCGCCGCGAGCGACACACGGGATGCCTTCGCCGAGATCGCCGACGTGGTGCGCCGTGAGGACGGCCTCGAGGTGGGCTTCGTCTTCGGCTCGTCGGGACTGTTGCGCGAGCAGCTGCTCAACGGCGGGCCCTACGACGCCTACGTGTCCGCCAACACCGCCTACGTGGACGAGGTCGTGGAGGCCGGCGTCGGGGTCGCCGCGACGCGTCGCGAGTACGCGGTCGGGCGCCTCGCCATCATCGCCGCTCCCGACGCGCCGCCGCCGACCGACCCCGCGTCGCTGGTGGGGGCGCGACGCATCGTGATCGCCAATCCCGAGCACGCGCCGTACGGCGTGGCGGCGCGCGAGGCGCTGCGCTCGCTCGGCATCGACGCGGCGCTCGCCGCCCGCAGGATCCTCGCGGACAACGTGGCGGACGCCGTGCGCATCGTGGACGCCGGCGAGGCCGACGCCGGGATCGTCGCGCTCTCGTTGGTGGGCGATCGCCCACACCTCGTGGTCGATGCCTCGCTGCACGAGCCGATCCGCCAGACGATGGTCGTGACGCGCCGTGGCGAGGACAATGTGGCAGTCCGCGCGTTCGTGCGCGTGCTGGCGTCGGACGAGGGCCTCGCGATCCTGGCGCGCCACGGCTTCGAACCGGTGGCCCCGTGACCGACTGGTACCCCCTCTGGCTCTCGATCCGCGTGTCGATCGTCGCCACGGTGATCGCGTCGGTGCTCGGCGTGGCACTCGCCTACCTCCTCGCCAAGTGGCGATCGCGATGGACCCCGATCGTCGAGGCGGTGGTGACGCTCCCGATCGTGCTCCCGCCGACGGTGCTCGGCTACTACCTGCTCACGCTGCTCGGCTCGCGCTCGGTGCTGGGGCGCGCGTGGGAGTCGGTGTTCGGCGGCCCGCTGGTGTTCACCCGGGCCGGGGCGGTGGTGGCCGCGACGGTGTCGGCGCTGCCCTTCGTAATCCGTGCCGCGCGCGCGGCGATCAGCAACGTCGATGCGCGCATGGAGGAGACGGCGCGCACGATGGGCCTCGCCGAGTGGCGCGTCGCACGCGTGGTGACGCTCCCGCTGGCCTCGCGCGGGATCGGGGCGGGCGTCGCGCTGGGCTTCGCCCGGGCGCTCGGCGACTTCGGCGCGACCGTGATGGTGGCGGGCAACATCCCCGGCCAGACGCAGACGCTGCCCGTGGCCGTGTACGACGCGGTGCAGGCGGGCGACGACGCCGCGGCCCGCACGGGCTCGCTGGTGCTGGGCGCGGTGGCCGTGGTGGTGCTGATCCTCGTCACGCAGGTGTTCGCGAGGCGCCGATGAGCGCGCTGCGCGTGGACGTGCGGGTGGAGGTGCCCGGATTCGCGGTCGAGGCGGCGTTCGTCGCCGACGAGGGCATCACCGTGCTCTCCGGGCCGTCGGGCTCGGGCAAGAGCCTCACGCTCGCCGCGGTGGCCGGCACGACGCGACCGGTCTCGGGCACGATCGTGCTCGACGACGCGCCGCTCGCCGATGCCGCCCGCGGCGTGCACGTGCGCACGCAGGACCGTCGTCTCGGGGTCGTGCACCAGCACGCCGCGCTCCTCGAGCATCGCTCGCCGCGGGACAACGTCGCGCTCGCCGTGCGAGAGGGCGACGGCGCCGCTCGCCGCGCGCGGGCCCTCGAGCTGCTCGGTCGCGTCGGCGCGGGCGCGCTCGCCGATGCCCGTACGGCGTCGCTCTCCGGCGGGGAGCGTCAGCGCGTGGCGCTCGCCCGGGCGCTCGCGGGCCGTCCCCGCATCCTGCTGCTCGACGAGCCCTTCAGTTCGCTCGACGCGCCATCACGGGAGGCGATGCGCGCGCTCGTGTGCGCGCTGGTGGTCGAGCACCGCGTGATCGCGCTGGTCGTGACGCACGACGAGCGCGACGTCGTCACGCTGGCGGATCGGATCGTGCGCTACGAGCCGGGGCGGACCGTCGCGGCGGACGGGGAATGAAGCCCGAGGTCCGCGCCGCGTAGTCGGCCCAGCCGGGCTTGGACCGGCGCAGGCTGCGCTCGAGGAGCGCGGCGCCCGAGACGCGCACGAGCAGCACGTTCATCACCAGCGCGCCGAGCAGGCCGAGCCATGCGCCGCCCGCGTCGGCGGCGACGAGCGCGAGGCCCCACCAGACGCACGCGTCGCCGAAGTAGTTGGGGTGGCGCGTCCACGCCCACAGTCCCGTGTCGAGGACGCGACCCGCGTTGGCGGGGTCGCGGCGGAATCGCGCGAGCTGCCAGTCGCCGACGGCCTCGAACCACAGCCCGACCGCCCACGCGACCACGCCCAGCACGGCGAGCACCCCGACGCCGCGGTCGCTCGGTCGCTGACCCAGCTGCAGCGGCAGCGACACGACCCACATGAGCGCGCCCTGGACGCCGAAGACGGTGCCGAGGCTCACGAGGGCGAACCGGTCCCCGTGCTTCTCGCGCATGCGCACGTAGCGGAAGTCCTCGCCCGTGCCGAGGTTGCGCCGAGCGAGGTGCAGCGCCAGCCGCGCGCCCCAGACCGTCGCGAGCACGGGCAGCAGCCACGCGTGCGGGGCGTCGGAGCCGCCGAGCCACCGCGCGACCCAGGCGACGAGCACGAACCCCGCGCCCCACGCGATGTCGACGATCGACGCGTCGCGCACCGCGAGGCTGACGCCCCAGGTGGCGAGCATCAGGCTCGCGATCGCGACGGCGGAGCCGATCAGGATCGCGGGTGCGCCGGTCACGCCGACGACGCTACGCGGGTGGCGCACGTCTCCCGCGCGTCGGCTCCCGGCGCTGCGAGACTCGGCGGGTGCTCCAGGTCAAGGATCTCGTGGTGGAGGTGGGCGCGCGCACGGTGGTGCGCGGAGCGACCTTCACCCTCGCCCCGCGGGACAAGGTCGGCCTCGTGGGTCGCAACGGCGCGGGCACGACGAGTCTGCTGCGAGTGCTCGGCGGCGCGAGCGAGCCGCGCGACGGCACGGTGACGCGTCGGGGCGACTTCGGATACCTGCCGCAGGATCCGCGCATCGCGGGCGCCTTCGACGGGCGCACCGCGGTGTCGCACGTGTTGTCCGGCCGCGGCATCGACGAGGACCTCGTGCGCATGGAGACGTTGCGCATCGCGATGGAGGAGTCGCCGACGGCGGAGCGCATCGCGCGCTACACCCGCGCCGAGGAGGCGTTCGCGGCCAAGGGCGGCTACGCCGCGGGCAGCGAGGCGCGGGCGATCGCGGCCGGGCTCGGGCTCAAGGCCGACCGCATGGACCTGCCGCTCGGCGTGCTCTCGGGGGGCGAGCGCCGGCGCGTGGAGCTCGCGCGCATCCTCTTCGGCGGCAGCGACACGCTGCTGCTTGACGAGCCGACCAACCACCTCGACGTCGACGCCAAGACCTGGATGCTCGACTTCCTGCGCGGCTACAAGGGCGCGCTGCTGGTGATCAGCCACGACCTCGAACTACTCGACGAGGCGATCACCCGCGTGCTTCACCTCGACCGTCCCGACGAGGCCGACGTGGGCACGCTGCACGAGTACCGCGGCACCTACTCCCAGTACCTGCGGTCGAGGGCGGCCGACGAGGAGCGCCAGGCCCGTCGCGCCGCACAGCAGGCCAAGGAGATCGACCGCCTGCAGCGCGTGGTCGACCGCTTCGGAGCCAAGGCGACCAAGGCCGCGATGGCCCACAGCGTGGAGAAGCGCATCGCGCGGCTCGAGACGGAGCGCGTCCACGCGCCGCGCGCGGCCAAGGTGCGCGAGGTGCGCCTGCCGGAGCCGCCCGCGTGCGGCGTGACCGTGCTCGTGGCGCACGAGCTACGCAAGTCGTACGGCGGCCCCGACGTCTTCCACGGCGTCGGCTTCGACCTCGGGCGCGGCGAGCGACTGCTCGTGCTGGGGCTCAACGGCGCCGGCAAGACGAGCCTGCTGCGCATCCTCGCGGGGGAGACCGCGGCCGACGACGGCGAGGTCGAGTTCGGCCACAAGGTCAGCGCGGGTTACTACGCCCAGGAGCACGACAACCTCGTGCCCGAGCGCTCGCTGGTGGAGCACATGCGGGAGCAGGCCCCCGTGTCGCTCGGTCTCACCGAGACGCAGCTGCGCGGGATGCTCGGGATGTTCGGGCTCTCGGGCGACAAGGTGTACCAGGAGGCGGGGACGCTCTCGGGCGGCGAGAAGACCAAGCTCGCGCTCGCGATGATGCTGGTGGGCCGCCACAACCTGCTGCTGCTCGACGAGCCGACCAACAACCTCGACCCCGCGAGCCGCGAGGCGATCGCCGACGCGCTCTCACAGTGGCAGGGGGCGATGGTGCTCGTGAGCCACGACGAGGAGTTCGTGCGGCGCCTCGAGCCGACGAAGGTGTTGCTGATGCCCGACGGGCAGGTGGACTACTTCAGCGAGTCGTGGCTGGAGATCGTGGCGCTCGCCTGAGCGTCAGCCCTCGGCGAGGGCCTTGATGTACTCGACGACCGCGGCGACTTCGTCGTCGCTCAGGTTGTTGCTCGGCATGACCGAGGTGACGCCGCGGCGGCGCTCGGCGGCCGGCTCCTTGATCGCGCGGGTGAGGTAGGCGTCGTCGGCGGTCACGGTGGTGCCGTCGCCGAGCGGGACGCTCGAGCCGTACAGGCCGACCCACTTCGGACCCACGCGACCCTCGCCGCCGGCGCCGTGGCACGCGCCGCAGCCCGCGTTCTGCGAGATCTCGTAGCCGCGCGCGGCCTCGGGCGACAGCGCGGAGAGATCCACGGTCGACTCGGCGCCGCCGCAGGCGCCGAGCACGGCGGCGGCGAGCAGCGCCGGGATGGAGGCGATTCCGATGCGGCGCACGTGGCGAGCGTACCCGTGATCACCGCGCCGGCCCTTGCGCAGCGGTGGAGCGTCGAACCGCGCGCAGCGGCCGTGCGTCGGCATCCGCGATCGCGCGGGCGGCGCGCCGTACGCTCGTCCGCGGGCGGGGTGGAGTCCCGGTCGACCCCCCGGCCCGTGGCGGCACCCCGTCCGCCGCAGGTGCGGCTCCGGCGGCGCGTCGCGCG
>CAXRBC010000033.1:0-2282 GCA_964228515.1 Ilumatobacteraceae bacterium | reverse complement strand
GCCACCCGCCGTCGCGGCGGCGGTCGGGGTCGCGCCGGCCGTGGCCGGTCGTGCCCCACGCTGGGCGCCGAGGGTGGTGGCGAGGAGGGCGAGGCAGAGCAGGGGGAATCGCATACGGGCGACCGGATGGAAGGGGAGGAGGCGCCTTGAAGATGCGCTGTGGGGATACGTTCGTCACCTTCGCGGCGTTCGCGGTGCCGAGTACCGTACCGGGCACCATCGCGTGCGCGGCACCGTGCGGCGGGACATCGCCCCCGGGGTCGCCCTCGCTCCCGCTCGCGGGGCCCGAGTAGAATTGGGCGTGCCCCCACGACATGCGTGTCCTGTTCCCCACCGCCGGACCGGTCGCCCGACCGCGGCGGTCGTAGCCCTGCTCCCGCTCGTGGTCACGCTCGCCTGCGGCCGCGCCCCGGTCCCCGACGGAGCCTACGTCACCGACTGGTCCCGTCTCGCCCTCATCACTGTCCGGAGCGAGCGGCTCGGTCCGCCCGTCGCCGCCCGCCTCTCGGCGTATGCGGGCCTCGCGCTCCACGAGGGATACGCGGCCGACGTGCGCAGCGGGCTCGGATCGCTCGCGCCCCGGCTGACCGGCGCGCCGGTGATGCCGGCGGTCCCGAGCGAGGGCACGGTCGATGGGGCAATCGTCGCCGCGGTGGCCGAGCGGGTGGTGCTCGATTCGCTCCTCCGCGACGGTTTCGCGAGCACGGTGCGTCGCGTCGACTCGCTCGCCGCGGCGCAGGTCGCCCGTCGCCGAACCGATGGTGTCGGTGATGACGAGGTCGCCCGCTCGGAGGCCCACGGCACGGCGCTCGGCGCCGCGATCCTCACCTGGGCCGCGACCGATGGCTTCTTCGCCACGCGCGGACGCGAGTGGACGCCGCCGCGCCGTCGCGATCGGTGGGAGAACACCGCGACGCTCGACCAGTACGTCCCGCAGACCCTCTCCGGACAGTCGGACTTCGTCTCGACGACGAACCCGAACGTACGGCTCGACACCGAGACCGCGTCGGAGAAGGGGCTCTTCACCAATCGGCCGAAGGCGGCCGGCCCGACGACCCTCCCGGCCTTCAATCCGACGCGTCCGACGGAGCCGTACTGGGGCGAGCTGCGTCCCTTCGTGCTCCCGGATGCCGATGCCTGCGCACCCCCACCGCCCCCCGCGTACGATGAGGCGCCGGGCTCCGCCTTCCACGCGATGGGACGCGCCTTCTACGACTCGGTGCGCGTCCTCCCCGATTCGCTGCGTCAGGTCGCGCTCTTCTGGGCCGACAATCCCGTCGCGACGGGGACGCCCGGTTTCCACTGGATCAGCGTCGTCACGCAGATGATCCCGCGCCGCGGCCTCGACGCGCCGGCCGCCGCCGAGCTCTATGCGCTCACGACGATGGCGATCGCCGACGCCTTCATCGGCACGTGGCGTGAGAAGTACCGCTCCATGGTCGTGCGCCCGGTGGCGTACGTGCAGCGCGTCTTCGACCCGGCGTACCGGACGGTGATCCCGACCCCGCCGTTCCCCGAGTACCCGAGTGGGCACTCCGTCCAGTCGGGCGCGGCCGTCGAGGTGCTGATCGGCCTCCTCGGCGACACGCTCATGTACGTCGACTCGAGTCAGGTGGACGTGGGGCAGCCGGCGCGGCCGTTCGCGTCGTTCAGCGCGGCGCGTGAGGAGGTGGCGTGGTCGCGGGTGTACGCGGGCGTGCACTACCTCCCTGCGGTCCTCGACGGCCTGACGCAGGGCCGCTGCATCGGCGGGCAGGTGCTCGCGTTGACGCGGCCGCGCGGATGAGCGTCGTCATGACTCGGCGTGGGCCATGGGCGCGGTCGCCGCGTCGGCGCTGGCGCCGTGGCGCCGTACGCGGCGTCGGGCTGCTCGCGCTCGCCACCGCGTTCGCCTGCGACGCGCCACCCCCTGGTCCCGGGGATTGGATCGAAGGCGAAGGGTTCCGGTGGCGCACCCTCGACGTGCGCCGCGCCGCGTCGAACGCCGCGGAGGCGCGCGCGGGGTTCACGCCCCTCGACGCCGACCGCACGGGGGTGACGCATCGCAACGACGTCGATGATGCGCGCGCGATGGCGAACCGTGATCTGCTCATCGGCGCGGGGGCCGCCGTCGGCGACGTCGACGGCGACGGCTATCCGGATCTCTTCCTCGCGTCGGTGCTGCGCCCCGCCGCGCTGTATCGCAATCGGGGCGACTTCCGGTTCGAGGACGTCACGCGCGCGAGCGGGATCCGCATCGACTCCCTCTCCACCGGGGCGACCTTCGCCGACGTCGACGGCGA
>CAXRBC010000032.1:0-2267 GCA_964228515.1 Ilumatobacteraceae bacterium | reverse complement strand
CGTCGATCGTGATCTCCCCCTCGACGCCGGTGGTCCGACCCACGGCCGTGACGTTCTGCCCGAAGAGCACCTCGTCCACGCGGTAGCCCGCGAGGGAGCCCTCGCCCGCCACCCAGGTGCCGCTCGGGTCGACGGGGGCCGCGCTGGTGGTCGTCGCCTCGACGGTCGTGGCGGGCGCGACGCCGTCGGCGGCGACCGTCGTCGTCGCGGGCAGGGTCAAGGCCCCGGGTGCGTCCCCGCGGATCAGATTGATGTAGACCCACGGGCCACCCACGAGCAGCACCGCCAGTGCGCCGACCACCGCGATCGCGCGCCGCACGCCGGCCATCATCCCATCCGTTCGCGCCACCTCGCGAGCGCTGCGTCCGGGATCTTCACCTCGTGCCGGGACGCCGGATACGCACCACTGCGCACGTCGGCCACGAGCGCGGCGAAGGCCGCGACGGCCTCCTCGTGGCGCCAGCCAGTCCTCCGGAAGTCGCGGTACGTCGCGGCGTGTCGCGGCACGTGCCCCTCGTTGTCGCCGAGCACGTCGGTGGCGAAGAGGTACTGCACGTCGCAGCCGGGTCCTGCACCCATGCCTACCACCAGCATCGACGTGCGCCGCGCGATCTCGGTGGCGACGGGCGTGGGGACGACCTCCATCTCGACGGCCATCGCGCCGGCCTCCTCGTAGCGGCGGGTGCGGTGCCACACCTCGAGCGCCTCGTCGGCAGTCTTGCCCACCGCGCGCATGCCGCCGAACCACGAGCTGCGGTAGGGCACGAGCCCGACGTGCCCGACCACCGGGACGTACTCGTCGGCGAGCGCCTTCACCGTGTCGTAGCCGTAACTGCAGTAGACCGCGTCGACGCCGAGGCGCACGAGGCGGTACGCCGCGCGCAGCACCTCGACCGTGCCGGCGTGGGTGTAGGGCTCGAGCCCGACGGTGAGGAAGGTGTCGGCGGCCGCCTCGCGCACCCCACGGAGATCGGTCGGGGTGCCGTCGTGGGCCTCGGCGATGACGATCATGTCGACCCCCGCCTCCTGGCAGGCGACGGCCTCGCGCGGCGTGCGCACGTAGACCTGGGTGCGGCGCTGCGTCCCCTTGCCCGCGCGCAGATCCTTGATGGTGAGGCGCGCCACGTGCACAGTCTCACACGCGGGCCCGCTCCCCGATGGCGAATACGGTGGCGGACGAGGACCTGATGACGACACGGAGCTTCGACGCGGATCCCACCCACGTCGTCGCGCTCCCCGACGGGCGGCGGGTCCACCGCGACCACGCGGCGCACGAGGCGGTGATCGCGCCGCGCCTCGAGACCGTGCGCGACGGCGTCTGGTCGCTGGTCGGCAACGGCCTGTCCAACCAGACGTTCGTCCGCGTGCCCGAGGGGATCGTCGCGATCGACACCGGCGAGAGCGTCGAGGAGATGCGCGAGGCGCTGCGGCGGCTCCGCGAGGTCGACGCCTCCCCGATCGTCGGGGTGCTCTACACGCACTTCCACTACGTCGAGGGCACGGCCGCGATACTCGAGGAGCCGGGCCGTGCAGACCCGCTCCCCGTCATCGGGCACGAGGGCATCGCGGGCAACCGCGAGCGGGCCACCGCCGAGATCGGCCCCGCGTACGCGCGCGGGCTCGTCGAGCAGTTCGCGATCGCGCTGCCGCCGGACGGTCCCGACGCGAGCCTCCACGTCGGGCTCGGGCGCTTCTCCCGCAATCCCGCGCATGCGCCCTTCACGCGCGGGCACCTCCCCGTCACGCACCCGCTGCGCGGGACCGGCGGGACGTTCCGGCTCGGCGGCGCGCTCGTCGAGTGGGCGCACGCACCGCGCGACGCCGACGACTCGGTCAACTACCGCTTCGCCGACCTCGAGCTCTGCGTGCACAACTCCGTGTGGCCCGCGCTCTTCAACGTCTACGCGATCCGCGTCGAGGAGTACCGCGACCCGCGCGTGCTGCTCGCCGGGATCGAGGGCATCCTCCGATGGGACCCCGTCTACCTCGTCGGCGCGCACGGGCCCTCGATCTCGGGACGCGCCGAGGTGCGCCGCCGCGCGACGCGGTACCGCGACTCCATCCAGTTCCTGTGGGACCAGACGGTCCGCGGCATCAACAAGGGCTGGACCACGGGCGAGCTCGCGTCCCGCGTGCGCCTCCCCGCGCTCTACGACGAGGACTACCTCACCTCGGAGCGCTACGGCGTGGCGGAGCACCACGTGCGCCAGATCCACGCGGGGCTGCGCGGGTGGTTCGACGGCGACGAGGCGGCCCTCTTCCCGCTC
>CAXRBC010000031.1:0-9276 GCA_964228515.1 Ilumatobacteraceae bacterium | reverse complement strand
TCGTCTCGGCGGGCCGCGTCGCGCTGGAGCACGCCGCGCACGACGCCGCCCGCGCGGCCGCCGCGGCCGACGTCCCAGACGCCGATGTGGCCCGCGTCGCGCGGGCCGCGGCCCTCGCCCGCCTCGACGACCCGGACCTCGCGGTCGACGCCAGCGCCGACGGCGCCCGCGGCTCCGTGCCGCTCACGCTCCCGCGCGCGGTCGGCCTCGTGCCGCTCCTGCCGCTACGCCACGCGGTCGTCCTCTCGACGACCGCCTCCGCCCCCCGCGAGCCGGCGTCAGCCGGCGCGGAATGAGGGGTCGTGGCGGCGCAGCTCGCGGCGGGCGATCGTCATCTTGTGCACCTCGTCCGGCCCGTCCGCGAGGCGCAGCGTGCGAATGCCCGCGTACATGCGCGCGAGGGGGAAGTCCTGCGACACCCCGCCGCCCCCGTGCACCTGGATCGCGCGGTCGATGATGCGCAGCGCGATCGTCGGCGCCGCGACCTTGATCGCCGCGATCTCGATGCGCGCGCCCTTGTTGCCCACCGTGTCCATCAGCCACGCCGTCTTCATCGTGAGGAGCCGGATCATCTCGATCTCGACGCGCGCCTCGGCGATCCAGTCCTGGATGTTGCCGCGCTCGGCGACGCGACGTCCGAAGGTCGTGCGGTCCAGCGCGCGTCGGCACATCAGCTCGAGCGCGCGCTCGGCGGCGCCGATGGTGCGCATGCAGTGATGGATGCGCCCCGGCCCGAGGCGGGCCTGGCTGATGAGGAAGCCGTCGCCCTCGCCGCCGATCAGGTTGGTCGCCGGCACGCGCACGTCCTCGAAGACCGTCTCGGCGTGCCCCTCGGTGTCGGTGTAGCCGAACACGGTGAGGTTGCGCCGCCGCGTGACGCCCGGCGTGTCGAGCGGGACGAGGATCATGCTCTGCTGGCGGTGGGGCGCGGCGGACGGATCCGTCTTGCCCATCACGATGAGGATGCGGCAGTGCGGGTGGTAGGCGTTGGACGTCCACCACTTGCGCCCGTTGAGCACGTACGAGTCGCCGTCGCGGGCGATGCGCAGCGAGATGTTGGTCGCGTCGCTGGACGCGACGTCGGGCTCCGTCATCGCGAACGCCGACCTGATCCGTCCCTCGAGCAGCGGCCGCAGCCACATGTCGCGCTGCTCCGGCGAGCCGAACTCCGAGAGCACCTCCATGTTGCCCGTGTCGGGCGCCGAGCAGTTGCACGCCTCGGAGGCGATGCCCGAGCGGCCCATGATCTCGGCCAGCGGCGCGTACTCGGCGTTGGTCAGGCCCGCGCCGTACTCGGGGTTGGGGTGGAAGAGGTTCCACAGCCCGCGCCGGCGGGCCTCGGCCTTCAGCTCCTCCATGATCGGCGGGTGCCCGTGCGGGTCGCCGCCGGCCGCGAGCTGCGCCTCGTACGCCGCCTCGTTGGGGTAGATGCACTCGTCCATGAAGGCGAGCAGCCGCGTGCGCATCTCCTCGCACTTCGGGCTCAGTGCGAAGTCCACGGCGCCACCGTAGTGGGGCACGCCGATCGGGATCAGGGCCGCGCCACCGCGCGCGGTGGCGCGGCGGGTCAGTGGCGCGTGGCCCTGCGCACACCCTTGCGATCGGCGCGGCGGCGGCGTGCCTCGCGCTCGTCCTCGACCTGCGACTCCTCGGCCACGAGCAGCCGCAGGCTCTCGAGGCGCTCCGCCGCGAGCGTGCCGTCGGCGACCGCGACGGCGACCGCGCACCCGGGCTCGTCGCCGTGCTTGCAGTCGCGGAAGCGGCACCGCTCCGACAGCGCGAACACGTCCGCGAACGCGCGCTCGATACCGCGCCCGCTCGTCCACAGGCTCACGGCGCGCAGGCCCGGCGTGTCGATGACCCAGCCACCCCCGGGGATCGCGACCAGCTCGGCGGCGACCGTCGTGTGGCGGCCCCGGCCGTCGGCGGCCACGTCGGCGGTCCGGCGCAGCGGGGCGCCGACGAGCGCGTTGACCAGCGTCGACTTGCCGACGCCACTCGCGCCGAGCAGTGCCAGGGTGCGCCCGCCGTCGGCCAGCGCGCGCAGTCCCTCGATCCCCTCGCCCGTGGCGCCACTCACGACGTGGCACGGCACGCCGCAGGCACGACCCAGCGCGCCGAGCGCCCCGGCGGGACCCGAGGAGTCGGGCGCGGCAGCGGACGGCGCGCCCGCCCGATCGGACTTGGTCAGCACGAGCACCGGCCGCGCCCCGCTGTCGAAGGCGAGGACGAGCTCGCGCTCGGCACGCCGGGGATTGGCCGGCAGGTCGGCGGCGTGCACGAGCAGGACGACGTCGATGTTGGCCGCGAGCGCGTGGCGCTCGGCACCCGCGCCGCCGCTCGAGGCGCGCCGCACGAACTCGGAGCGGCGCGGCAGCACGCGCGTCACGCGCTCGCCGTCGCCGCTCACCACCACCCAGTCGCCGACCGCGACGTCGACCCCGAGGTTGCGCACGCGCAACGCGCCGCCGCCTTCGCGCGCCGCGACGACCGACGCCACGACGGTGCTCCACCCGCGGTCGAGGCGCGCGACGCGCCCGACCGTCAGCTCGCGCTCGTCGTCGCGCACCGCCCGCGCGTCGTCGTCGGTGAAGCCGAGCGCGCGCAGCGCGGCGACGTCGACGGGCATCCTCCGCGTGACGCTACCCGCGCGATCCCTTGCGCGATCGGCGTCGCCGCGCGCATCCTTGACATCGCACGTCGTCGCCCCCTAACGATGGATGGTCATGCCCACGTCGCTCGTCATCGTCGAATCGCCCGCGAAGGCGAAGACGATCGCGAAGTACCTCGGCAAGGGCTTCGAGGTGCACGCGTCGGTCGGGCACATCGCCGACCTGCCGTCGAAGGGCCTGTCGGTCGACGTCGAGAACTCCTTCAAGCCCAACTACGAGCTCACGGAGCGCGGCGCGAAGGTCGTGAAGGAGTTGCGCGCCCACCTGAAGGACGCCGACGCGCTCTACCTCGCGACCGACGAGGACCGCGAGGGCGAGGCGATCGCCTCCCACCTGCTCGAGTACCTCAAGCCGCGGGTGCCGGTGCACCGCATGGTGTTCCACGAGATCACCGAGTCGGCGATCCGCGCCGCGCTCGAGCGCCCGCGCGGCATCGACCACAAGCTCGTGGACGCCGCGGAGGCCCGCCGCATCCTCGACCGCCTCTACGGCTACGAGATCTCCCCCATCCTGTGGCGCAAGGTCCGCCGCGGCCTCTCCGCGGGACGCGTGCAGAGTCCCGCGATCCGCCTCGTGGTGGAGCGCGAGGAGGAGCGCATGGCCCACGTCGCGGCCGACTACTGGGACGTCGAGGCCACCACCGGCACGCAGCCCGCGTTCGCCGCGATGCTGCAGTCGGTCGGCGGGGCGCGCATCGCGGCCGGCAAGGACTTCGACGACCGCGGCGTGGCCAAGGACGGCGTGGTCGTCGTGACCGAGGCCCGGGCGCAGGAGCTCGTGCGTGGCCTCGAGGGCGCCGCGTTCACGGTGCGCAGCGTCGAGGACCGCCCGTATCGCAAGGCGCCGAAGGCGCCCTTCATGACGAGCACCATGCAGCAGGAGGCGGGCAACCGGCTGCGCGCCACCGCGAGCGAGGTGATGCGCCTCGCGCAGGGCCTGTACGAGGCCGGCTTCATCACGTACATGCGCACCGACTCCGTCGTGCTCGGCGCCGAAGCGATGGGCGCGGTGCGCGACGAGATCGTGCGCCAGTACGGCCACGACCACCTGCACCCCGAGGTGCGCACCTACAAGTCGAAGGTGAAGAACGCCCAGGAGGCCCACGAGGCGATCCGCCCCGCGCTCCCACTGCGCCCGCCCGACGCCGTCGCCGCGGAGATGAACCCGCGCGAGCTCGCCCTGTACCGCCTCATCTGGCAGCGCACGCTGGCCTCCCAGATGGCCGACGCGCTCGGCACGACCGTGACGGTGAAGCTCGGCGCCACGGCGGCCGACACCGCCCGGACCGATTGCGAGTTCACCGCCAGCGGCACGACGATCACCTTCCCCGGTCACCGCGCCGCGTACGGCACCGCCGCCGCACCGGAGCAGGCCCCGGAGGGCACCGAGGCCGCCGAGGGGGCGGAGGTCGAGGCCGAGGCCCTGCTGCCCGCCCTCGTCGTGGGCGACGCGGTGCCGATCGCGTCACTGGCCGCCGCGGGCCACACCACCTCGCCGCCGGCCCGCTACACGGAGCCGACCCTCGTGAAGAAGCTGGAGGAGCTCGGCATCGGCCGGCCCAGCACCTACGCCTCGATCATCGGCACGATCGTCAACCGCGGGTACGTGTGGAAGAAGGGTCAGGCCCTCGTGCCGTCGTGGACGGCGTTCGCCGTCGTGCGCCTCATGAAGACGCACTTCTCGGAGCTCGTGGACGACGCGTTCACCGCGACGGTGGAGTCGGAGCTCGACGAGATCGCGGCGGGCGAGCGGCAGAAGGAGCACTGGCTCGAGGAGTTCTACTTCGGCAACGGCAAGGAGCTCCCGGGGCTCAAGCCGCTCGTCGATCACCATCGCGACCACATCGACGCGGTCACGCTGAACGCCTTCCCCGTCGGCACGCACCCCGAGAGCGGCGAGGAGGTCGTGCTGCGACCGGGCAAGTACGGCCCGTACGTGCGGTGCGGCGAGCAGATCGCCTCGGTGCCCGAGACGCTCACGCCCGACGAGCTCACGCTCGAGATCGCGATGCAGTTGCTCAACGCGCCGAAGTTCGAGGACCCGATCGGCGAGCTGGACGGCCACCCGGTGTTCGTGAAGAACGGCCGCTTCGGCCCCTACGTGCAGTGGGGCACGATGGACGTGCCGCCCCCCGGCTTCGAGAAGCCGAAGACCGCGTCGCTCTTCAAGTCGATGGCGATCGAGAAGGTCACGATGGAGGACGCGATGGCGCTCCTCGCGCTCCCGCGCACCGTCGGCGCCGACCCGTCGGACGGCGAGCTCATCACTGCGCAGAACGGCCGCTACGGCCCGTACCTCAAGAAGGGCACGGAGAGCCGCACCCTCGACAGCGAGGAGCAGATCCTCACCCTCACGCTGGAGGAGGCGCTCGCCAAGCTCGCCCAGCCCAAGCAGTACGGGCGCCGCGGCCCGGCCAAGCCGCCGCTCAAGGAGTTCGGCGTCGACCCCGTGAGCAACCGCCCCGTCGTGGCGAAGGACGGCAAGTTCGGCGTATACGTCACCGACGGGGTGACCAACGCGAGCCTCACGCGCGGCGACCGCATCGAGTTCGTCACGCCGGAGCGCGCGTTCGAGCTGCTCGCGATCCGTCGCGAGGCGGGACCGTCGACGGGGCGCGGGCGCGCCCCGCGCGCACCGCGCAGCAAGAAGGACGCGTCCGCCGGCCCGACGCGCGCGCCGCGCGCGAAGAAGGCGGCGACGGAGCCCGCGGCGCCGAAGCCCCGCCGCGCGGCGAAGACGCCCAGCGCGAAGAAGGCCGCCCGCGCGAAGTCCCCCGCCGCCCGCCCACGGAAGGCCGCGCGCACCCGCCCCTAGGGTTGCGGCGTGGCGGCCGGGACGTACATCGCCTTCGAGGGGCTCGAGGGCTGCGGCACGAGCACGCACGCCACGCGCCTCGGCGCGCGGCTCGACGCCCTCGTCACCCGCGAGCCGGGCGGCACGACGATCGGCGCCACGCTGCGCGCGGCGCTGGCCGACACGGCCAACGTGCACCTCTCCCCGCGGGCCGAGGCGCTGATGATGGCCGCCGACCGCGCGCAGCACCTCGCCGAACTCGTCGGCCCCGCCCTGAAGTCGGGGCGCCACGTGGTCTCGGATCGCAGCGTGTACTCGTCGCTCGCCTACCAGGGCTACGGGCGCGGCCTCGACCTCGCCGAGCTGCGGCGCATCAACGACTGGGCGATCGCCGGGCGCTGGCCGGACCTGGTCGTGATGATCGACGTCCCGGTCGACGTGCTGCTCGCGCGCCTCGAGCGGCGGGAACGCGACCGCTTCGAGCGCGAGGACCGCGCATTCTTCGACCGCATCGCCGCGGGCTATGCCGAGATGGCGCGGGCCGAGCCCGACCGATGGATCGTCGTCGACGGCGCGCCGCCCAAGGACGAGCTCGAGGCGATCGTCGCCGCGCGCGTCGGCGAGTGGCTCGCCGCGCATCCGCGCCCGTGAGCGCGAGCGTCTGGGAGTGGGTCCCGGGCCAGGCCCGTGCGGTGGAGCGACTGCGCGGACTCGCGGGCAGCGCGGTCCAGTCGTACCTGCTCGTGGGGCCGGAGGGATGCGGCAAGGAACGCGCGGCCCGCGCATTCGCCACCGTGCTCGTGTCGGGCTCCGACGACGCCGCGGGCCGCGTCGCCGGGCTCGTCGCCCGCGGTGAGTACCCCGACGTGCACGAGGTGTGGCGCGAGGGCGCCGCGGTGGACGCCGAGGAGGCCGAGGCGATCGTGCGCGCCTCGGCGACCACGCCGCTCGAGGCGCCGCGCAAGGTGATCGTGGTGCACGAGGTGCACCTGATGAAGGATTCGGCCGCCGTGCGGCTGCTCAAGACGATCGAGGAGCCGTCGCCGGGCGTGGCGTTCGTGCTGCTCGCCGACCAGGTGACGCCCGCGATGACGACGATCCACTCGCGGTGCGCGACCGTGACCTTCGGCAGGCTCGGTGACGACGTCGTCGCGGCCGAGCTCGTGCGAGAGGGTCACGCCCCCGCCGTCGCCGAGCGCGCGGCGCGCGCCGCGATGGGCAACCTCGAGCGCGCGCGGCTGCTGGCGGCCGACCGTGGGCTCGCGGAGCGCCTCGAGACCTTCGCGCGGGTGCCGCAGCGGCTGGACGGCACCGGCCGCGTCGTGGCCGACCTCGTCGCGGAGCTCGACGCGCTGCTCGACCGAGCCGTCGAGCCGGTGCAGGCGCGCCACGCGCGGGAGCTCGAGGACCTCGAGGCGCGCTTCGCGGTGACGGGCGAACGCGGCGCGGGGCGCAAGTCGCTCGAGGCGCGGCACAAGCGCGAGGTGCGCAAGCAGCGCACCGACGAGCTGCGCGCCGGCCTCGCACGCCTCGCCGCGACCTACCACGAGGCGCTGGCGGCGCGGCCCGATGCGCCCGAGGCCCCCGACTGGTCGGCGGCGATCGCCGCGATCCACCGCGCGATGGTCCACCTGGGGCTCAACGCGCGGGAGGACCTGCTGCTCGAGGCCCTCCTGCTGCGTTGCCCGTCGCTGGTCCCCGCGCACACGTGACCAGCGGCCGCGCGAGCGCGGCGAGGCGCCGCGTCCGCCGTGGCGTCACCGGGGGGCGCGTCCGCCCGCGCGTCGTCTCCCGTTAGGTTGGGAGCCCTTGCCCGAGTGGCTCAGTGGTAGAGCAACGCACTCGTAATGCGTAGGTCGCGGGTTCGATTCCCGCCTCGGGCTCCAGTCGCCTCATCCGGCGAGCGCCGCGATCGTCCGTGAGAGGCCCTCGGTGATGTCGGTGCGGCACGCGTCCCCGAGCACCCGACGCATTTCGCCCACGTCCGCGACGTGGTATTGCGGATCACCGACCGTGCCCTGCTGCTCGTCGAGCATCACCTCATGCGGTGGGTGACCGAGGCGATCCGCGATCTCCATGATCAGGTCGCCGATGCGCACCCCGACGCCGGTCCCCACGTTGAGGATGCGTCCGAGTGCAGCCGGCGTGTCGATCGCGAGCGCGATCATCCTCGCGACGTCGTCGACGTACACCATGTCGCGCACACGGTCCGGAGAACCCTTCACCACCACCGTCGTGCCGCGCCGCAGCTGCGTCAGCATCACGTTGACGATGCCTTGGTCGAGTCCGGGCTCGTGGCCCGCACCGTACGTGGCGAAGAGGCGCAGCACGCGCCACCGAAGGCCGCGGCCTTCGGCGAGCACGCGGAGCCACTGCTCACAGGCGACCTTGCCCACGCCGTAGACCGTGCCCGGGGCGAGTGGGGAATCCTCGGAGAGTGGCCGGCCGTCGCCGCGTCCGTAAACCACCGAGGAACTGAGGAACGTCACGGACGAACCGTGGTCCGCGCACCACTCGAAGAGCCGCATGCTGCCGTGGGCGTTGACTGCGACGTTGGTGGACGGCTCGGCCAGCGACCTGCCCCCTGGGTGGGCCGCGGCATGGATCACCTCGTCGGGACGAAATGCCGCCAGACCATCGAGAACGGCGTCGTCCCGGACGTCCGCGGTGAGCCAGCGGACCGGGCGGTGATGGGTCGCTGAGGGCTTCGCGTCGATCCCGAGCACCTCGTCACCGGCCGCCGCCAGCCGAGCCGTGACCGCCCCACCGATCAGGCCGGCGGCGCCCGTCACCGCGACGCGACGCGCCACGGGATCAGCGCTCTTCGGTGGGAATCGGAGAGTTGAAGGTGAGGTCCTCGGCGGCGCGTTGGCGGTCCAGCTTGTCCCGGAAGTAGGAGAGCCGACGCTCCGCCTCGGCGACCTCGAACTCCGCCCGCTCGATGTTGGTGGCCTTGGCCGTCACGCGCACCGCCACCGGCTGGTTGGAACGGACGTTCATCTGGGCGAGCGCGATCATGCGCCCATGTGGGGAGATGTTGTGGGCCGAGCCGTGCACCAGGAGCGTGTGGAAGAAGACCGCGTCACCCGGCTCGCCCTCGACCGCCTCGATCCCGTGCTGCGCGTGCAGTTCCCGCATCGTCGCCGGCGGCACCATCACCTTGTGGACGCCGTTCACGTTGACGAACGGCACGTGCCCGATAACGCCGTGGGTGTGGCTGCCCGGCAGCACGTGGAGTGCCGCGTTGGACACGTGGTGTGGCTCGAGGAACACCATGCAACTGAGCATGTCGCTCCGTGGGTAGCCGCGCGGCTGCCAATAGATGAAGTCCTGGTGGTAGTACTCCACCGCGCCGCACCACGCCGCCTTGACGTTGGCCTTGCTCGACCAGATGTACGTCTCCTCCCCCATCAGTTCGGTCGCCACCGACGCAATCCGCGCGTCGGTGATCACCCTGCTCATCGGGGTGGCACCCTCGTGGGCGACGGAGTAGACCGCCAGCGGCACGCCCGGCTCCCGTTCGGTCCACGACTTGGCGATCACGTCGGGATCTTGCGAGTGCAGCCAGGCTGCGGCAGCCTCGGCCTCCGCGCGCGGGAACAGCCCACGCAGGACCACGTATCCGCGGGAGCGGAAGGCCTCCCGCTGCGCATCGGTCGTCGATCTCGCCGCGACCGCGCTCACACCGTCAGCATACGAGCGGCGTAGGCGCGACTCCCGGCGCGTCAGGCGGGGAGCGTCACCAGCGTCAGCGTCGCGCCCGCCGCGTCCGCGCGCAGCGTCGCCGCGCCGTCCGGCGGGAGCGCGAGCG
>CAXRBC010000030.1:0-2805 GCA_964228515.1 Ilumatobacteraceae bacterium | reverse complement strand
ACGCCGGTGCCGGTCGAGCGCCCGGTGCCGAGGTCGCTCTCGGTCTCGCTCGAGATCGTGACGACGCTGTCGGCGATGCGCGCCGCGACGGCGGCGACCGCGGTGTCGGGCGACTCGGCGGCGTCGGCCACGGCGATGGGCACCGACGTCACCTGCGTGACGGGGCCGGCGTCACCGGCCGCGCCGCCGCCGAGCTGCGAGCCGATCAGCCCGCCGCCGACGCCGGCGAGGCCGCAGAAGATCACGAGGGCGAGGGTCGCGCGCGTGCGCGCGCGACGACCGCGACGCGGCGACTCGCCGGACGTGTCCGACTCCCCCGCGGCGGCGCCGGGCGTGGGCGGTGGCAGCTGTCCCCACGGGGACGGCGTCGGGCTCCCGTACTGCATGCTCATCTCGACCCACATTCTCGCGAGCGAGGGCGCGCGACGCCACGCGCGAGCCGCGACTCGATCACCGTCCGCGCGCGGCAGCGCCGACTGGGACGCACGTCACGCCCGACGGGGCGCCCGAGACCGACCGAGTCGAGGGTGCGGGGCGCTCAGGCGCCCTGCACCATCTTGATCTCGATGTCGACGCCGGCCGGCAGCTCGAGGCGCTGGAGGGAGTCGATGGTCTTCGCGTTCGGGTCCACGATGTCGATGAGGCGCTTGTGGATGCGCATCTCGAAGTGCTCGCGGGAGTCCTTGTCCACGTGGGGCCCGCGGATCACCGTGAAGCGGTGCTTGTCCGTGGGCAGCGGGATGGGACCCCGCACCGACGCGTTGGTGCGCGTGACCGTCTCGACGCTCTTCTTGGCGGAGTCGTCGATGTTCACGTGGTCGAAGGCCTTGAGGCGGATGCGGATGCTCTGCGACACCTGCGATCCTCCCCGAGTCCCCGAGACCGCGCTACTTGATGATCTTGGTGACGCGGCCGGCGCCGACGGTGCGGCCACCCTCGCGGATCGCGAAGCGGAGGCCCTCGTCCATGGCGATCGGCTTGCCCAGCTCGACCTTCATGAGCACGTTGTCACCGGGCATGACCATCTCGGTGCCCGAGGGCAGCTCGACGGTGCCGGTCACGTCCGTGGTCCGGAAGAAGAACTGCGGGCGGTAGTTGTTGAAGAACGGCTTGTGACGGCCGCCCTCCTCCTTCTTCAGCACGTAGACCTGACCCTCGAACTGGGTGTGCGGGGTGATCGAGCCCGGGGCGCACAGCACCTGGCCGCGCTCGACCTCCTCCTTCTTGGTGCCGCGGAGCAGGGCGCCGATGTTGTCGCCGGCCTGACCCTCGTCGAGCAGCTTGCGGAACATCTCGACGCCCGTGCAGACGGTCTTCTGCGTCTCGCGGAGGCCGACGATCTCCACCTCGTCGTTGGTGTGGACGCGGCCCTGCTCCACCTTGCCGGTGACGACGGTGCCACGACCGGTGATCGTGAACACGTCCTCGATCGGCATGAGGAACGGCTTGTCGAGCTCGCGCTTCGGCTCCGGGATGTTGTCGTCGCAGGCCTTCATGAGGGCCATGATCTGGTCCTGCCACTTGGCGTCGCCCTCGAGCGCCTTGAGCGCCGAGACGCGGACGACCGGGCAGTCCTTGCCGGGGAACTCGTACGAGGTGAGCAGGTCGCGGACCTCCTCCTCGACGAGGCCGAGCATCTCCTCGTCCTCGACCATGTCGGACTTGTTGAGCGCCACCACGATGTAGGGCACGCCGACCTGGCGGGCGAGCAGCACGTGCTCGCGGGTCTGGGGCATCGGGCCGTCGGTCGCCGCGACCACGAGGATCGCGCCGTCCACCTGGGCCGCGCCGGTGATCATGTTCTTGATGTAGTCGGCGTGACCGGGCATGTCGACGTGCGCGTAGTGGCGCTTCTCGGTCTCGTACTCGATGTGCGCGATCGAGATCGTGATGCCGCGCGCCTTCTCCTCCGGCGCCTTGTCGATCTGGTCGAACGGGGTGAACTCGGCCAGGCCCTTGTCGGCGAGCGTCTTGGAGATCGCCGCGGTGAGCGTGGTCTTGCCGTGGTCGATGTGGCCCATCGTGCCGATGTTGACGTGGGGCTTCTTGCGCTCGAACTTCGCCTTGCTCATGGTCTCCGTTGTCTCCCTGGTGTCGTGTGGTTCGTGTGCTTCGTGTCCGTGGATCCGTCTGCGACCGTGTTCACTCGCCGCGCACGCGCTTGATGATCTCTTGCGCGATCGCGTCCGGTACCTGCTGGTACGAGTGGAACTGCATCGTGTACGTCGCGCGCCCCTGGGTGCGCGAACGCAAGTCCGTACTGTATCCGAACATCTCGGAAAGCGGCACCTGGGCCTTGACGTTCTGCGAGTTGCCGTTGGCCTCCATGCCCTCGATGCGGCCGCGGCGGCTGGACAGGTCGCCCATCACGTCGCCCATGTACTCCTCGGGGGTGACGACCTCGACGGCCATGATCGGCTCGAGGAGGACCGGGCGGGCCAGCTGGGCCGCCTTCTTGAAGACCATCTGGCCGGCGATCTTGAACGCCATCTCGCTCGAGTCGACGTCGTGGTACTGGCCGTCGATCAGCGACACCCGCACGTCCACGGTCGGGTAGCCCGCGAGCACGCCGGAGTCGAGCGCCGACTGGATGCCCTGGTTGACCGGCTGGATGTACTCGCGCGGGATACGGCCGCCGGTGATGTCGTCGACGAACTCGTAGCCGCCGCCGGGGCCGGTCGGCTCGATCTTGACCTTCACGACGGCGAACTGACCCGAGCCACCCGTCTGCTTGATGTGCCGGTACTCGACGCTCTCGACCGTCTTGGTGACCGTCTCGCGGTAGGCGACCTGCGGCTTGCCGAC
>CAXRBC010000029.1:0-3400 GCA_964228515.1 Ilumatobacteraceae bacterium | reverse complement strand
GAGGCCGCGCACGAGCGGTACCACCACGGGGCTGGACGCGGGGTTGTACGTGATCGTCACGGTGTCGCCGGTGCGCGCGAGCACGCTCGGCGGCGGATCCTGTGCGTAGACGACGTCGTCACCCACGCCGTCGCGGGGGTCGGCGTACGGCACCGGGGTGAAGCCGAGCCCGAGCAGCGCCTCGCTCGCGTCCTTGACGCTGAGGCCCGTCACGTCCGGCACGGTGATCGACGCGTTGGCGGACGAGCGCGTGAGCGTCTGGTAGAGGAACAGCCCACCGCCTCCGAGCACGATCGCCGCGAATAGCGTGCCGAACACGAGCAGTGCCGTGCGCCGCGGCACGGAGTCGTCGTACGGCGGCATCGTGTCGCGACGCGGCGCCGGCCGCGTGGCGGGCGGGCGGGCGGCCGTCGCCGGAAGCATCTCGGTCGGGGTCTCCGTCGCGGGCATCACGCGCGTGGCGCCGGCGGCCGGCGTGGGAGCGGGGCCCGCGAGGGCCAGCACCTCGGCGCCGTCGACGAAGCGCCGCAGGTCCTCCCGCAGCATCGCGGCCGTGTCGTAGCGCTCGTCGGGCCGCTTGGCCATGCACTTGGCGACGATCGCGGCGAATGGCGCGGGCACCTGCGGTGCCCGCTCGGCGAGCGGCGTGGCCTCGTCGTGCACCTGCTGGTAGGCGATCGCGACGGCGTTGTCGCCGGTGAACGGTGGCGCGCCGGTGAGGAGCTCGTACATCACGACCCCGAGCGAGTAGATGTCGCTGCGCTGGTCGGTGTGCGTGCCCTGCGCCTGCTCGGGTGAGAAGTACGTCGCGGTGCCCATCACCGCGCCCGTCTGCGTGAGCCCCTGCTCCGCGCCGGCGCCGAGGGCCCGTGCGATGCCGAAGTCCGCGACCTTCACCTGGCCGCTGGAGGCGACGAGGATGTTGCCCGGCTTCACGTCCCGGTGCACCACGCCGTTGCGGTGCGCGAAGTCCAGCGCGCTCGCGACCTCGATGGCGACGTCGCAGACCTGCAGCGGGGTGAGCGTGCCGGCGCCGCGGAGGATGTCGGCGAGCGTCTTGCCGTCCACGTACTCCATCGCGATGTAGTACGTGTTGTTGACCTTGCCCCAGTCGAACACCGTGACGATGTTCGGGTGGTTAAGGCCGGCCGCCGCCTGCGCCTCGCGGCGGAATCGCTCGACGAACGCCGGGTCGGTGGCGAACTCGGGGAACAGCACCTTGATCGCCACGGGCCGGTCGAGCAGCACGTCGTGTCCGCGGAAGATCTCCGCCATCCCGCCGCGGGCGATGCGCTTGCCCACCTCGTAGCGGTCGTTGATGAGGGCGCGGGGCTGGTCGCTCACGTCATGGTCTCCGCGCGAGGGTGGTGGATGTGGCGTCGACGACGTCGCGGATCGCGTTGACGTAGTCGCGCGCCTCGATCGGGTCGTCGAAGGTCGGGCGCCCCGCGATCTCCTTCGCGAGCACGGGGTCGAGGTCGTCGCGGCGCAGCGTCGAGTCGGCCTCGATCGTGGGGCCGAACCACAGCACACCTCCGGGCCTGCCACGCCACACGAGCACGCGGGCGTCGCCGTCGCGCGACTCGAACCCGACGAAGAAGCCGTTGCGCGCGTACGCCGCCACGACGGCGAGGCAGGCGACGAGGACCACCGCCGCGGCGCCCGCGACCAACGCGAGCGCACGACGCGACGGACGCCGGCGCCCACGCGTCGGCGCGCCGTCCCCGCCCACGTCCACCACGACGACGGTGACGTTGTCCCTGCCGCCGTTCGCATTGGCCGCCGCGACGAGGCGAGCCGCCGCTCGTTCCGGGTCGGGCTCCTCGCGGAGCGTGGCGAGGATCTCGGCGTCGTCCACCTCGTCGACGAGGCCGTCGCTGCACAACACGAACCGGTCCCCCGACACGAGCGGGATCGTCCAGGAGTCGACGGCGACACGGTCCTCGATGCCGAGCGCTCGCGTCACGATGTTGCGCCGCGCGTGGGTGCGGGCCTCGTCGGCGTTGATGAGCCCCTCCGTGAGCAGTTCCTGGACGTAGCTGTGGTCGACGCTGACCTGCCGCAGCGACCCGTCGCGCATCAGGTAGGTGCGCGAGTCCCCGACGTTTGCCACCACGGCTGCGGCCGTCTCGGCCAGCGTCGCGGAGCCGTCCTCCACGGCCGTCGGCGCCGGCACCACGGCGAGCGCCGCGAGCGTGGTGCCCATGCCGCGCCGGTCACGGTCGGCGGCGGCGGAGCGGTGGATCGCGGCGTTGATGCCCTCGATCTCGGCGACGAATGCGCCGGCGTCGGCCGCGCGCGCGGGGTACGCCTCGCGCAGCGCCGACACCGCGATCGCGCTCGCGACCTCGCCGGCGTTGTGCCCGCCCATCCCGTCCGCGACGACGTACACACCCGGTCCCGCGTGGGCGGCGTCCTCGTTCTGCTGGCGTAGCCGCCCGGTGTCGGTCGCGAGTCCCCAGCGCAGCCTCACGGGCGTCCCCCCGCCGCGGCCACCGTCACGCGATCTCGAAGCGGACGGTCACGCTGCCGAAGGCGACCTCGTCGCCGCTCGCGAGGAGCTGCTCGCCCGAGGCACCCCGCCCGTTGATCCGCGTGCCGTTGGTGCTGCCGAGATCCAGTACCGTCCATCCGCTCGGGCCGCGTCGCAATTGTGCGTGCTCGCGGCTGACGTTGGGGTCCTGGATCACGACGCCGCAGGTCGCTTGGCGGCCCACGCGCACGCGGTCGCCGTCGAGCACGTGCGACGTGCCGTCCGCCATGACGAGCCGGGCCACGACGGCGCGCACCGGTGGCACGGTCGCCACGACGTCGGTCGGCGGCGGGGCGTCGTCCGCGCGACCCTCGCCGGCCGCTCGGATGGCGAACTCGCCCTCGACCAGGGCGGGGTCTTCGACCAGGCGGACCTCGAAGGGCCGCCCGTGGTGCACGCCGCGGCGCTCGGCGTGCTGGGTCAGGGCCTCGGCGAGCTCCCGCTCGAGGTGCCGCGCGATCTCCGAGAAGGCCGTGGCGTCCGCGGGGTGGAGCGCGACCTCCCAGCGCGTGGCGGGCGCGCCGCCCGGCGCACTTGGCGGGAGGTGCCGAGCCTCGTCCAGTGCCGCGACGATCCTGCGCCCCACGTGGATCGGACGTATTGCGGAGTCGTACGCTCGCGCAAACACGCGGCAATTCTACGCGCGTGCCTCGTCGCGAATTCCGCACCGAGCGTTAGCGTGAGTGCTCCACTCGGGCGAGTGGCGAAATGGCAGACGCGCTGGCTTCAGGTGCCAGTGTTCGCAAGGACGTGGGGGTTCAAGTCCCCCCTCGCCCACTCGGTCAGGACGCTGCGCGCGCCGGCGCATCCATCGACCATCCGACGCGCGTGTACTCGTCGCGGTCGAAGCGGCTGCCCCAGCGCCGT
>CAXRBC010000028.1:0-6433 GCA_964228515.1 Ilumatobacteraceae bacterium | reverse complement strand
CCCACCGCCTCGAGCAGCCGATGGCCGCGGCCATCGGCGCCGACCTTGACCTCGACGAGCCCGTTGGCAACATGGTCGTCGACATCGGCGGCGGCACCACGGAGACCGCGGTCATCAGCCTCGGCGGCATCGTGGCGCTCGAGGCCGTGCGGGTCGGCAGTTTCGACATCGACGCCGCCATCCAGGCCCACGTGCGCCGCGAGCACGCGATCGCGATCGGCGAGCGCACCGCCGAGGCCATCAAGATCTCGATCGGCAGCGCCATGGCGGTGGCGGGCGACGGCGAGGCCGAGGTGCGCGGGCGCGACCTGGTGTCGGGCCTGCCCAAGACCGTGGTGCTCAACTCGGGCGAGATCCGCGACGCGATCGACGAGGTCGTCACGCAGATGGTCGACTCCGTGATCCGCTGCCTCGCGGCGTCCCCGCCCGAGCTGTCGCAGGACTTCCTGCAGCGAGGCATCTACATGGTGGGTGGCGGCGCGCTGCTGCGCGGCATGCCCGAGCGCGTCGCGCGCGAGACCAAGGTGCCGGTCAACGTGTCGAGCCAGCCCCTCGAGGCCGTCGTGCTCGGCGCGGGTCACTGCGTCGAGAACTTCCAGGCCCTCAAGGGCATGTTCATGGACTCGCGGCGCTAGCCGCGGGTCCGTCCCGGCTGCGAGCGTCGCGACGCGCGCGCCCCCGCGCCTAGGCGCGCGGCGCGATGGGCCGGATCAGGCCCTCCTGCACGACGGTGACGACCAGTTCGCCCGCGCGCGTGTAGATCTCGCCGATCGACAGCCCGCGCGCGTTGGACGTCGAGATCGCCGATTGGTCGTAGAGCAGCCAGTCGTCGGCGCGAAACGGCCGGTGGAACCACATGACGTGGTCCAGGCTCGCCATCTGGGTGCCGCCGTCGGTCCACGACGCCCCGTGCGGGAGCATCGAGGTGTCGAGCAGCGACATGTCGCTCGCGTACGCCACGACGCACGCGTGCAGCACGGGGTCGTGGGGGAGCACGCCGTCCGCGCGCATCCACAGCCGCTGGCCCTCGAGCGCCGTGCCCTTGCGCGAGAACGGGTCGATGTCGATGTAGCGCATGTCGATCGGCCGTGGCCGCTCGTACCAGCCGCCCATCTTGTCCTTGTACGGCGCCATCCGGGTCTTGAAGTCGGGGACCTCGGCGGGGTCGGGCAGCGGCGAGGGCATCGCGCGGTGGTACTCGAGGCCGGGCTCCGTCACCTGGAAGCTCGCCTGGAGGTTGAAGATCGCGCGGCCGTGCTGCACCGCCACCACGCGCCGCGTGGTGAAGGAGCGGCCGTCCCGGATGCGGTCGACCTCGTAGAGGATCGGCACGTTGGGATCCCCCGGGCGCAGGAAGTACGAGTGCAGCGAGTGCACGCGGCGCGCCGCGTCGTCCACCGTGCGAGCGGCCGCCATGAGCGCCTGCGCCGCGACCTGTCCGCCGAAGACGCGCTGGCGGTCCTCGTCGGGCGAGGTACCGCGGAAGATGTTGACCTCTATCGACTCGAGGTCGAGCAGGTCGATGAGTGCGTCGATCGCGGTGGCCATCGGTCCATTCTGCCAGCGCGCTCCGCGCGCTCGGTCGTGCGCGCGGGTCGCGGGAGGTGCGCCGCGCGCGCTCGGCCGCGCGCGGGCGTCTCGGTAGGCTCGCCGCAGTGACCGTCGTCTGGGACGCCGCGCGCGTGCGCGCCGGCCTCCGCGAGATCGGTGCGGCGCGTCCGGCGCGGCTCGAGCGCCTCGGCGCGATCCTCGACGAGCGCCACGGCGTGCGCCGGACGCGACGGCAGCACGACGTCCTCTTCGGCGACTGGGCCGAGCGGTTCCTCCACCTCGTCCACGTCGTGCGGGAGGAGCGGGCCCCCACCGATGCCGCGCTCGCCGAGACGGCATCGCCGCTCGCGGACACCGAGGCGTACTTCGCTGCCCACGAGTCGCTGCCCGCCGTCGCCGCGGCGCAGCTGGCCGCGCTCGTGGCAGGTCGCTCGATCCCCGTCGATGCCGCGCCCGTGCGCGTCGGGCTCGACGCGGGCCCGGGTCGGCGCGACCGTCTCGCCGCCTCGGCGCTCGCCCTGGGTGCCACGCGGCGGCCCGCCGTGCTGCTGGTGCGGCCGTTCTCCGGGCGCATGCCCCGCGAGTGGTCGCGCCTCGTGCGGGGCTGGCGGCGCTGGGCCCGTCACGACGACCTGCGGATCCGATGGTCGTCGATGGTCGCGCCGGACCCCGCCTGGCGCGCGTCCCTCGGCGCGGCGGCGCCGCGCCCCACCACCGACGCCGGGCTGCTCGAGTGCGCGCTCGCGCTCCTGCCGCTGCACCTGCCCGTCGCCCTCGGTGAGGCACTGCCGGCGGTGCGCGAGGCGGCGCTGCGCGCGCGACCGCACCGCCCGCGAGCCGTCTACTCGTCGCAGTCCCTGTGGACGCACCTCGCGTACAAGGTGCTGGTGGCGGAGTGGATCGCCCTCGGGACGCGGCTGCTGTACCACCAGCACGGCGGCTGGTACGGCCTCGACGAGGAGCACGTGGCGGAGCGCTACGAGGTGCGCTGCGCCGATCGCTACTACACCTGGGGCTGGTCGCGAGGCGACTCTCACACGCGGCCCCTGCCGCCGCCCGTGCCGGCCCCGCGTCGGGAGCCGGCGCGGTACGACTCGCTGATCTGCTTCGACCAGCCGCCGCAGGTCTACCGACTCCAGTACTTCCCGCTTCCCGGCACGGTCGGGCGGATGCACGACGAGGCGCTCGCGCTGGTGGCCGCGCGGCGCAGTGCCACGCCGCTGCGCGTGCGGCCCTTCCCCGGCGTCGCGTCGGGCTTCGCGGCGCGCGTCGCGGCGCTCGGGGCGCCCGGCGTGGGGCTCGCGCAGGGCGAGTCGATCGTCGCGCAGTACGCGGCGACGCGCATCGCGATCCACGCGTACCTCGGGTCGTCGTGGCTCGAGACGCTCGGCTGGGACGTCCCGACCGTGTGCCTCCACGACCCGGCGAGCTACGCCTTCCGGCCCGACGCCGCCCCGCTGCTCGACGCGCTACGCCGCGTGGGGATCCTCCACGACTCGGCCGCCTCCGCTGCCGCGCACCTCGCGGCCATCGACGCGGACCCGTCGGCGTGGTGGGGCTCGGCCGACGTGCAGATCGCGCGCATCGCGTTCTGCGACCGCTTCGCCAACTTCGCGCCGACCTGGGAGGGCGAGCTCGAGCGCGAGCTCGGCGCGCATGCGCGCTGACGCCGTGCGACCTCGCTGACGTGATGCGACCACCGCGCCGCATCCGCGACCTCGCCGTGGGGACGAAGGGCTTCATGCCGCCGGACGAGGGCGACGCGCTGTGGGCTGCGGCGCTCGACGCCGGCCATGCGTGTCCGGAGCTTGCGTTCCTCGAGGTCGGCGCCTACTGCGGGCGCAGCACGCTCTGGCTCGCCGCGGCCGCGCGTGAGTGCGGCACGATGCTCTGGTCGCTCGACCACCACGCGGGCAGCGAGGAGCAGCAGCCCGGCTGGGAGTGGCACGACGCGTCGCTGGTGGACCCTGCCACCGGGCGGATGGACTCGCTGCCCACGTACCTCGCGACGCTGGGGCGCGCCGGGGTGCGCGACGTCGTGGTGCCGATCGTGGCGCGCTCGCGCGACGTGAGCTCGCGCTGGCACTCGCCGCTCGCCCTCGTCTTCATCGACGGCGGGCACGGCGTCGAGCCCGCGCGGGAGGACTGGCGCGGCTGGGGGCCGTGGGTCGCGCGCGGCGGGATGCTCGCGATCCACGACGTGTTCGACGATGCGCGCGACGGGGGGCGTACGCCGCACGACGAGATCTACGCGCCCGCCCTCGCGAGCGGGGACTTCCGTGAGGTCCGGGCGGTCGGGTCGCTGCGCGTGCTTCAGCGCACGTCGTAGCGGAAGATCCGCGACGCGGGCGAGAGGTCTCCGATCGCGTCGGCCGCGAGGATCACCGCCGCGGCCGTGTAGGCCGTGCGCTCATCGGCGGGGAAGGCGACGCGCTGCGGGTACGCGATGCCCGTGAGGTATCCGCCGTCGGCGTCGCGGTGCCGGCGCGTGGTGCGCAGCAGGGCCCGCGCGGTGTCGACGTCGCCGATGGCCGCGTGGGCCATCGCGCACTCCGCGGTCTCCGAGGCCGTGACCCAGCGCTCGTCGGCGACGCAGCGCACGCCCAGCCCGTCGAGCACGAAGGACTCCCAGCGCTCAGCGAGCCGTGCCTTGGCGGCCTCGCCGCGCACGGCGCCGGTGAGCACCGGGTAGTACCAGTCCATCGCCCAGCGTTCCTTGGGCTCGAACGCCCCGAGGTCGCGTCCCACCACCGCGTCGATCGCGTCGGCTGCGGCCCGCCACGCCGGCCTCGGCGCGCCGACGACCTCGCCCAGCGCCGCCGCCGACTCGAGCGCGTGGCGGATCGAGCAACTGCCCGTCAGCAGCGCGTAGTCCCACGGCGTGGCGTCGACCTCGCGGGCCCAGAGGATGGTGCCGTCGGCGCGGCGCATGCCGAGCACCCAAGCGAGCGCCCGCTCGAGCGCCGGCCACATCTCGTGCGCGAACGCGCGGTCGCCCGTGCACAGGTAGTGGTGCCAGAGCCCCGCGCCGACGTAGGCGCAGACGTTGGAGTCGAGCTTCGCGTCCTCGACCGAGCCGTCCCACGCGTAGTAGTTGTGCCACGCCCCGTCGGGTCGTTGCGTGGCGGCGAGCCAGCGGTATGCGCGCTCGGCCTCGTCGTGGAGGCCCATCACGTCGAGCGCCATCGCGGTCTCCACGTGGTTCCACGGGTCGCAGTGTCCGCCGTCGTACCAGGCGATCATGCCGTTCGGTCGCTGCCGCGCGACGATCCATACGGCGGTCGCGACGAGCTCGGCACGCGTCGCGACGCCGTCGAGCGGGTCTGCGTGCAGTGCGACGCTCACGACGGGCGCTCCGCGTAGAGCACGTAGCTCTTGCCGATGAGCGGCGCGAGTGCGCGCTCCACGGCCCGCATGGCGCGCGGGGCCCGCACGATCTCCCACTCGAGCAGGCGTCGATAGGCGCGCACGAGACGGTGATCCTCGCGGGCCGGGCCGACCGCGCAGCGCAGCCACCAGTACGGCGAGTGCAGCGCGTGCGCCCGATGCTCGCCGGTCGGTCGCAGTCCGGCGCGCCGCACCTTGGCCCTGATCTCCCGCCTCGTGTAGATGCGCACGTGGCCGCCCGGCACGTGCGGCGCGTGGTACTCGTCGGAGAGCGCCCAGTTGATGCGTTCCGGCAGCCAGGACGGCACGGTCACGCCGAGCACGCCGCCCGGCCGCAGCACGCGGACGAGCTCGGCGAGCGCCGCCTCGTCGTCGGGGACGTGCTCGAGCACCTCGGAGGTGACCACGCAGTCGAAGGTGGCGTCGGCGAACGGCAGCCGGGTCGCGTCGCCGCGCAGGGCCCCGGGGAAGGTCTCGGCGCGGATCTCGCCCGCCGCGTGCATGGCGGCGAAGGTCGCGCGGGTCGTGCGGACCTCGTCGTCGGCGCGGTCCAGCGCCACCACGGCCGCACCGCGACGGGCCAGGGCGAAGGCGTGGCGGCCGAATCCCGCACCCGCGTCGAGCGCGCGCGTCCCGGGGGCGACGCCGAGGCGGTCGAGGTCGAGGGTCAGCACGGCCGGCGCATCGCGAGCACCTCGCGGTACTGCTCCACCGTGAGCTCGGCGCAGCGACGCCAGCTCCAGCGCGACACGACGCGCTCGCGACCCGCGGCGCCGACGCGCTCGCGCAGCGCGGCGTCGTCGAGCCCGCGGCGGATCGCCGCGGCCAGCGCCCCGGCATCCCCCGGCGGACACGACAGCACCGTCTCGCCGTCGCGGCCCGTCACCTCGGGCAGTGCTCCGCCCGTGGTCGCCACGAGCGCCGTGCCGGTGCACATCGCCTCGATTGCCGGGAGGCTGAAGCCCTCGTAGAGGCTCGGCACGACCGCGAGTTCCGCCGAGGCGTAGAGCTCGACGATCCGCTCGTCCGGCACGCCCGAGACCCATGAGATGCAGTCGCGCAGGCCGAGCGCGTCGATGAGGTCGGCGCTCGCTCCCTCTCGCGGCCTGCCGATGATCGTGAGGCGCACGTCGCGCTCGGTGCGCAGCTTGGCGATCGCCTCGAGCAGGTACGCCAGGCCCTTCAGGGCCACGTCGGCCGACGCCGTCGTGAGGAGGTGCCCGGGCTCGCGGCGCACCCCGGGCATCGGACGGAAGAGGTCGGGGTCGACGCCGACGGGCACGAGGCGCATTTGCGCGCGGTCCACGCCCATGTCGGCCTCGATGTCGGCGATCGAGTTCTCGCTCACGACCACGATGCGCGGCATCCGCCGCGCGACGCTGGCCTGCATGCCGACGAATCCGTACCAGCGGCCGATCGCGCGGCGCTTCCACCACGAGCGCGCGTGCGACATCTCGAGCTCGCGGTCCTTGGTGATCGGGTGGTGCAGCGTGAC
>CAXRBC010000027.1:0-3924 GCA_964228515.1 Ilumatobacteraceae bacterium | reverse complement strand
CACGTCCACGCCTGCGAGGCGCACTACCTCGCGCAGCTCGGCCGCTTCGCCTGGACGGTGGAGAACGCGCGCGGCACCGTCGTCCACAAGGCCATCGAACTCGCCATCCACGGGCGCGGCCCGATCGAGCCGGCCGAGGTCGGCGACGAGGCGATCGCGCGACTCTCCGACGAGGAGGGCCACGGGCCGAGCGACTTCCTCGAGCAGTTGCGCCCGGCCGACCGCGCGCAGTTGCGCAGCTACGCGGTCGACCGATTCACCAAGTTCGACGAGTGCTTCCCCCCGCTCAAGCCCGCGTGGCGCCCCGTCACCGAGAGCTCCGCCCGCGTCGACCTGCACGGCGGCGCCGTGCGCCTCTCGACGCGCGTCGACCTCACGCTCGGCGCCCCCGGCGGCAAGGTCATCATCGACCTCAAGAGCGGCCGCATCCACCCCCAGCACCGCGAGGACCTGCGCTTCTACGCCCTCGTCGACGCCCTCCGCTCCGGCCAGGCGCCGCGCCTGCTCGCCACGGACTCGCTCGACGCCGCGCGCGCCGACGTCGAGGACGTCACCGAGGGCGTGCTGCAGGCGGCCGCGCGGCGGCTCGTCGACGGCGCGCTCGCCATGGCCGCCGTGCGCCGCGAGGAGCGTGAGGCCCGCCGGACCGCGGGCCCGCCGTGCCGCTGGTGCCCGATCGCCGACGACTGCGCGCAGGGCGCGGCGTACCTCGCCGGCCCCGCGGAGGACTGACGTCGGGTCAATGCGCCGCGCATCCGCGCGGCGTGCGACGCGTGAGGGCTAGCGCCGCCCCATGTTGGGGCGCTTGCCGTGATTGGCCTTGGAGCGGCGCAGGCGCGCCTTGCGCTTCTTGGTCTTCTTTGACATGCGTGCGAGCCTACTTCGCCGCGGGCTCGCCGCGCTCGCCCGCGCGCGCCGCGCGACTCACGGCTCGATGAAGATGCACTCGCCGGGGCACACCTCGGCCGCGCGCGTCACCGCGGCGCGGTCGCGCTCGGGCACCCACGCGAGGCTCCCCGCGCCACCCGGATCGTGCAGCGGGCGACCCTCCTCCGCGACGTAGGCGATCCCGTCCTCGAGGAGTCGGAACGAGTCGGGGCAGTGGTCCTCGCACAGGCCGTCGCCGGTGCACAGGTCCTGGTCGATCCACACGCGCACGGCGCTCAGCGCCCCCGAGCCGCGCGACGCCGCATCGCCGTCACCGTACCGACGCGACCCACGCGAGGCCGAGCGCAGCGAGCAGCGCGCCGTTGCGCGCCACGTCGATCCAGCCGAGCGGCCGGTCCGACCGCCCGCCGAAGCACGCGCACGGCGGCGGCGCCGGGTCGCGCAGCCGCACGAGCAGCAGCGCGCTGAACGCCGCGAGCATCGTCGCCGCCGCCCCGATCGCCCACGGCCAGCCCCACCCGCCGACGAGCAGCGTGGCGAGCGCGAGCTCGGCGAAGGGCACGAGCGCGATCACCGGGTCCGGCACGCCGAGTGCGCGGGCCTGCTCGATCCAGCGCACGAGCGTCGCGAGCTTGGCCGCGCCCGCCCAGGCGAACGTCGCGCCGACCAGCCCCGCCGCGAGCCGGGCGACGAGCTCGGCGCTCAGGAGCCGGGCGCGGGCGCGACCCCGCCGACCGCGCCGCGGTAGAAGGTCATCGCCCCCGCCGTGCCGGCCACCGCCTCGAGCGCGCCCACGCGCCCGACGACGAAGTCGTGGTCCCCGACCCGCGCGGAGGACTCGATGGCGCAGTCGATCCACGCGATCGCACCCTCGAGCACGGGGCAGCCGCTCGGCGCGGGCCGCCACGCGACGCCGGCGAATCGATCGTCGGCATCCTTGGCGAATCGCCAGCAGAGCTCGCCCTGGTCGGTCGTGAGCACGTTGGCGCAGAATGCGCCTCGCGCCGCGAGGCGCGGCCACGTCTGCGACCCCGCGCCGGGGACGAATCCGACGAGCGGCGGGTCGAGCGAGATCGACACGAACGACCCGATCGTGAGCCCGTGGGGTGCGCCGTCGGCGTCGAGCCCCGTCACCACCACGACACCCGTCGGCAGGTGGCCGAGGACGCCGCGGAAATGCTTCGAGTCCGTGGGCGCCGTCACGCCGCCGAGGCTAGGCGCGGGCGGCGGCGGCCGCCGGCGCCACGCGCACGCACGTCTCCTCCGCCGCGGCGAATACCTCGAAACCCCGCGTGCGCGCCACGAGCGCCAGCCTCGCCGCGATCGCATCGATGTCGTCGTCGGTACGGGCCGGGTCGTGGTGGAAGAGCGCGAGGCGCCGCACCGAGGCGGTCTCCGCCACCCACATGGCGTACTCGACGGTCGAGTGGCCCCAGTCGACCTTGTCCGCCCACTCGGCGGGCGTGAACTGCGCGTCGTGGATCAGCAGGTCCGCGCCCTGCGCCAGCAGGCGCGCGCCCCGCGTGAGCGCGTACTCACCGGTCGGCTGCTGGGGGTCCGAGAGGTACGCCACCGACGCGCCCGCACGCTCGACGCGGAAGCCGAGCGTCGGCCCGCGGTGCGGCACGAGCCGGCTCGTGACGCGCCAGCCGTGCGCGTCGAAGTCGTCGTCGCCCACTTCGTGGAAGCGCACCGTGCCCGGGAACTCCCGCAGGTGGATGGGGAATTGCGGCGGGCGGATCTTGGCCGCGAACGCGTCCTCGAGCCCCATCCCGTCCTCGGGCCGCGGCGCGTACACGTCGAGCACGGTGCCGGGGTGGCGCAGCGCGGCGAGGAACGGCAGGCCCTGCGTGTGGTCCCAGTGCAGGTGGGTGAGCAGGCATGCGCCCACGTGCGCGCGGGGCTCGTCGCCGCCGTCGAGCGCGTAGCGCACGCCGGTGCCGAGGTCGACGAGGAGCGGCGCGGCGCCGTCGACGCGCAGCGACACGCTCGACGTGTTGCCCCCGTAGCGCGCGGTGGCGCGTCCGTGGCACGCGCACGAGCCGCGCACGCCGTGGAACGCGACGTCGATGCCCGACGCCGCGGCGACCGTCCCTGGCGCCATCGCCCACCCCCTCTCCGCGCGTACGGTACGCGCGCGGCCACGGGCCGCCTCCCGCCCGCGGCCCGCGCGCTCCCGTGACCTTCGTCGCAGGGTCGGCGCCCGGGGGTACGGTCTGCGCGTGGCGATCGCGCGGCTCGACGTCGAGGCCCGCGGGCTGCGCGTCGCGGCGCTCACGGCCGGGCCCACCGACGGCCCCCTCGCGCTGTGCCTCCACGGCTTCCCCGACTCGGCGTGGTCGTGGGCGCCCCTGCTCGAGTCGCTCGCCGCGCGCGGCTGGCGCGCCGTCGCGCCGTGGATGCGCGGCTACGCACCGACCGACGTGCCCGCCGACGGCGCGTACCAGTCGGCCGCGCTGGCGCGCGACGCGGTCGCGCTCCACGACGCGCTCGGCGCCGACGGCCGCGCGATCGTGATCGGTCACGACTGGGGCGCGCCCGCGGCGTACGGGGCGGCGATCGACGCGCCCGACCGCTGGCGCGCGTGCGTCGGCATGGCGGTGCCGCCGGGGCGCGCGCTCGCGGCCGCGTTCCTCGGCGACCTCGCGCAGATCAAGCGCTCCTGGTACATGTTCTTCTTCCAGCACGGGCTCGCGGATGCCGTCGTGCCGGCCGGCGACCTCGCCTTCGTCGACATGCTTTGGCGCGACTGGTCCCCCGGCTTCGACGGCGCCGCGCACGCCGCGCGCGCCAAGGAGTCGCTGCGCGGCGAGGGACGGGTGGCCGCCGCGCTCGGCTACTACCGCGCGACGCTCGGCGCGGGCCCGCGCGACCCCGCCCTCGACGACCTGCAGCGCCGAATGGGCGGGCAATTGCCGCCGCAGCCGCTCCTCTACCTGCACGGCCGCGACGACGGCTGCATCGGCGTCGACGTCGCGCTCGCCGCCCGCGCCGAGCTGCCCGCGACCGCCCGCCTCGAGGTCGTCGAGGGCGCGG
>CAXRBC010000026.1:0-2115 GCA_964228515.1 Ilumatobacteraceae bacterium | reverse complement strand
GTCGCGGTGGATCTCCCAGCGCTCGACGTCTGCGAAGTCATCGGGGTTGCCGTCGAGCACGTCGCCCCACACGTTCCACACGTGGCCGAGGGTCTTCTCGCCGACCGGCACCGAGATGCCGCGGCCGGTGTCGCGCACGGGTGTGCCGCGGCGGAGCCCGGCCGGCGGCTTGAGGCACACCGCGCGCACTCGGCTGCCGCCCAGCTGCTGGGCAACCTCGGCGAGCACGCTCACCGTCGAGACCTCGACCTCGATGTCGAACTCGCGCGCGCGGTTGAGCTCGGGCAGGTGCCCGCGGGGGAACTCGACGTCGATCACCGGGCCGGCGATCGCGACGACGCGGCCCTCGACGTCCGCCTTGCGCTTGGTTGCTGTTGCCATGGTGGTGCTCCCTTTGTCGTTCCCGTGTCGCCTAGCCGGCGGCCATCTCGAGTTCGTCGTCGGCGCCGAGGGCCTCGGCACCGCCGCCGATCTCCATGATCTCGGTGGTGATGGAGTCCTGTCGCGCGCGGTTCATGATGCGCGAGAGCGTCTTGATCAGCTCCTCGGCGTTGTCCGTCGCCGACTTCATCGCGCGCTGGCGGAAGGCGTGCTCGCTGGCGGCGGCGTTGAGCATCGCGGCGAAGACTCGCGCCTCCACGTAGCGCGGGAGCAGCGTCGTGAGGATGGTCTCGGGGTCGGGCTCGAACTCGTAGTCGCCGCCGCTCACCGCGCTCTTGCCGTCGCCGCCGGCGACGACCTCGCGCTCGAGCGGCACGAGCGGACGCCGCACGACCTCCTGCGACCCGGCCGAGACGAAGCGGGTGTAGACGAGCTCGACGCGGTCGACCTCGCCGCGTGCGTAGAGGTCGACGACGAACCGACCGATCTCCTTGGCCTGGTCGTAGCGCGGGGCGTCGGAGAAGCCGGCGAAGGCGCGCGTCGCGTGGTAGCCGCGGAAGCGGAAGTACGCCTCGGCCTTGCGGCCGACGGGCACCACCAGGTAGTTGCGGCCCCTCAGCACGTCGGCCTTGATCTCGCCCTCGGTCGCGCGCAGGACGCCCGCGTTGTACCCGCCGCACAGCCCGCGGTCGGCCGCGATCGCCACGTAGCAGGCGGTGCGCACCTCGGGGCGCGCGCCGAGCAGCGGCGAGCCGCCCGAGGCGCCGGCCGCGGCGAGGTCGCGCACCACCTCTGTGATGCGCTCGCTGTACGGCACGGCGGCGGCGACGCGCTGCTGGGCCTTGACGATCCGCGAGGCGGCGATGAGTTCCATGGCGCGCGTGATCTTCTTGGTCGCCTGCACGGACCTGATGCGTCCGCGCAGGATGCGCTCTTGCCCGCCCGCCATCGTTCGCCCGTGTCCCTTCCGGCTACTCCGTCGCGAGCGTCTTCTTGCTCGCCGCGTCGCCGACCTCGCCGGCGTCGGTCTTGGTCGGGTCGGCCGAGGCGGAGGCCGCCTTGGTCGGCGCGAACGCGGCGGCGAACTGGCCGACGAGGTCGCCCAGCTCCTTCGGCAGGTCGGCCTTCGGGTTCTGGCGGATGCCCGCGAGCAGCGAGCCGTGGCGGGTGCGCATCCACTCGATGAGCTCGGTCTCGAAGCGGCGCACGTCGGCGACGGGGATCGTGTCGAGGTAGCCGCGGGTACCCGCGAAGATCGACACGACCTGCTCCTCGACCGGCATCGGGCTGTTGAGCGGCTGCTTGAGCAGCTCCACGAGGCGGTAGCCGCGCTCGAGCTGGGCCTTGGAGATCGCGTCCAGCTCGGAACCGAAGGTGGCGAACGCCTCGAGCTCGCGGAACTGCGCCAGGTCGAGCTTCAGCGTGCCGGACACGCTCTTCATCGCCTTGATCTGCGCGGCGCCGCCGACGCGGCTCACCGAGATGCCCACGTCCACCGCGGGGCGCACGCCCGACTTGAACAACGCGTCCTGCAGGTACACCTGGCCGTCGGTGATCGAGATCACGTTGGTCGGGATGTAGGCCGACACGTCGCCGGCCTTGGTCTCGATGACGGGGAGCGCCGTCAGCGAGCCCGCGCCGCGCTCGTCGCTCAGCTTGGCCGCGCGCTCGAGGAGGCGGCTGTGCAGGTAGAAGACGTCACCCGGGTACGCCTCGCGGCCCGGCGGGCGGCGC
>CAXRBC010000025.1:0-2769 GCA_964228515.1 Ilumatobacteraceae bacterium | reverse complement strand
CGGCCCCCGTCGACCCGAGCGGCACCTGGGTGGCGGGCGAGGGCTCCCTCGCGGGCTACCGCGTGGACGAGGTGCTCTTCGGGCAGAACGTCACGGCCGTGGGTCGGACCACCGGCGTCGAGGGGGAGATCACGATCGACGACGGCGCGCTGCGCGCCGCCGCCTTCAGCGTCGATCTCGCGTCCGTGCGGAGCGACAACGCGAAGCGCGACTCGCAGTTCGCCAACCGCATCATGGACGTGCTCAACCATCCGACCGCGACGTTCACGCTCACGGAGCCCGTGACGATCGGGTCCGAGGCGCTCGCGGGTGACGAGCTGGTCGCGGCGGCCAACGGCGAGATGACGTTGCGCGGCACGACGCGGCCCGTCACGGTCGACCTGCGGGCGCGGCTCGCGGGCGCGACGATCGAGGTGACGGCGACGACCGAGATCGTCTTCGCCGAGTGGGGGATCCCCGAGCCGTCGCTGCCCGGCATCCGCGTGGAGGACCGCGGGGTGCTCGAGGTGCTGTTGGTGCTGGGGCGTGCGTGAGTCCGGCGTGCCCGCCTACCCTCGGCGCATGACGATGCGGTCGCGACGCCACGCGCTGCGCACGCTCGCGGGGGCCGTGGGGGCGGGCGCCGTGGCGTTCCTCGCCGGGCCGGTGCCGGCCGTCGCGCGTCCGGCGATCGTGGCGGGAGGCCCCTGCAAGAAGGCGGGCCGCACGCGCACGGTGGGCGCCACGACGTACCGGTGCACCGAGCGGGGCGGCGCGCTCGTCTGGGCGCGCGCGAAGGGAGCCAAGGGCGCCGACGGCTCCTCGGCCCGCAGCGCGGTGCCCGTGCGCGCGATGGCGTCGTCGGAGCTCGTGGCCGGGACGCCGCGCATCGTCGTCGTGACGGGAGCGGACGGGACCAAGCGGTACGTGGCGTTCAGCCGTGCGGCGTCGGGCGTGGTGGCATTCGAGCCGACGTGCACGCACCAGGGGTACCAGCTCGAGGTGCGGGACGCGCGCTGGTACTGCGACTACCACGGGTCGGTCTTCGCCGCCGACAGCGGCGAGGTCGTCGCCGGCCCGGCGAGTCGTGCGCTGCGCCGCTACGAGGCCAGCGAGTCCGGCGGCTCGATCTACGTCGCGTTCTGACCGCGGCTCGATGAGTGCCGGAGGCGTCGCGCACGACGGCTCGGCGCCGCGCCGCGCCGTGGTGACCGGCGCGTCGTCGGGGATCGGCGAGGCGTTCGCCCGCAGGTACGCGGCCGCCGGATACGCCGTCACGCTGGTCGCCCGCCGGGCCGACGAGCTCGCGCGCGTGGCCGACGAGATCGGCGCCGGGGGCGGAGGCGCGGCGGACGTGCTCGTCGCCGACCTGGCGACCGACGACGGGCTCGCCGCGCTCGCGTCGGTGGCTCGCGACGCCGAGGCGCTCGTGCTCAACGCCGGGATCACGCGAGCGGCGGCCGTCGGCACGACGGATGGGGCGACGCAGGAGCGGATGGCGCGGTTGCTCGCCACCGGCGTCTCGCGCACGTGCGAGGCCGTCGTGCCGGCCATGGTGTCGCGCGGGCGCGGCGAGGTCGTGATCGTGTCGTCCATCGGGGCGTACGCACCGATGCGCAAGTCGGCGCTCTACGCCGCGGCCAAGGCGTACGCGGCCGCGTACGCGCGCAGCCTCGCGCTCGAGGTGGCGCCGCGCGGCGTGCGGGTGTGCGCCGTGTGTCCCGGCTACGTGCGCACCGCGATCCACGACGCGGCGGGGCTGGCACACCTGCGGCGGCGGATCCCGTCGTGGCTCTGGTGCGACCCCGACGACGTGGTCGACGCGACGATGCGCGGCCTCGCGCGCGGCCGCACGATGGTGGTGCCGGGACTTGCGTACCGTGTGGCGCGGCCGTGGCTCGGATCGAGCATCGTGCAGTCGGCGTGGCGGCGGCTGTCGCGGCGCGGCATCCCCGATCGCGGTGCGGGCGGCACGTAGCCTGACGGGCATGAAACCGACCACCGTCCTGCGCATCACCACCCTGCTCGCCGCCGCGGCGAGCCTCGTCCTGAGCGTCTGGCTCTACTTCCAGGGCACCGACAAGCTCGACGGCATCTTCGTCGGCGTGTGGGTCCCCTCGATCCTCTCGCTCGGCGCGTTCCTCGTGGCCTCGGGGCCGAAGAAGGGCTGACGATGTCGCAGGGGACGCTCTTCGCGTTCGGCTCCGTGATCTTCTTCATCGTCATGACGGGGGCCTTCGTGTACGGCCTCACCGCGGTCCGCGAGATCGCCGACCGCGAGGACTACCGCCCGGGTACCGCCAAGCGCTGAGCGAGCGGCACGTGTCGCCGCCCGACGCCGACTGGTGGCGCCGGGCCGTCATCTACCAGATCTACCCGAAGTCGTACGCGGACGGATCGGGCGACGGCGTCGGGGACCTGCCCGGCATCATCTCGCGGCTCGACCACCTCGCGCGGCTCGGCGTCGACGCGATCTGGCTCTCACCCTTCTACCGCGGGCCGCAGCGCGACGGCGGCTACGACGTCGCCGATCATCGCGACGTCGATCCGTCGTTCGGCACGCTGGGCGATGCCGAGCGGCTGATCGCCGAGGCCCACCGGGTCGGCATCCGGGTGATCGTCGACGTGGTGCCCAACCACACGAGCAGTGAGCACCGATTCTTCCGCGAGGCCCTGGCGTCGCCGCCGGGGAGCGCCGCGTGGGCGCGCTACCACTGCGTGCGGGGGCGGGGGCCCGACGGTGCGTCGCCGCCCAACGACTGGATGTCGATCTTCGGCGGCATCGCGTGG
>CAXRBC010000024.1:0-12721 GCA_964228515.1 Ilumatobacteraceae bacterium | reverse complement strand
GCGCTGGGCGCGGGCCCGGCGGGCGGGCGCGAGCGCGCGAGCCGCGCCGGCGTGCGTCGAGCCCGCGGCGCGGACGCGATGCGTGCGGGCGAGGTACGGCTGTTGCGACGCGGCGAGCGCGCGGTGCCGGGCCCGGGCGCGAGCATCGTGCGGGTGTGGGCCGCGTGACGCGGCGCCCGACGCGGGGCGGCGGGCGCGCGGCGCGCGCATCGGTCTCCGTCGGCATCGCCGCGCTGCTGCTCGCCGGCGCCGTCGGGGCGGCACGCGCCGCGGGCTCGACGGAGACGGGCGGGGTCGTGGCCGCGCGCGCGACGACGACCACGGCGCCGGCCGGCCCCACGCTGCTCGTGCTGGGCGACAGCCTGACGTGGGGCGCGCAGTACTTCGGCAAGGCGCGAGAGCAGATCGAGGCGGACGGCCGGTGGGGACGCGTGCTGATGGACGGGCTCTTCTCGCGGCGGCTCGACGTCCCGACGTGGAGCAAGTGGATCAAGTACTCCGGCATCAAGGTGCTGCGTCAGTGGCGCGAGCAGGGCGTGCAGCCGGACGCGATCATCCTCGCGCTCGGATCCAACGACGTCTTCCACGAGACGTCGCCGAAGGTGTACGAGCAGCTGATCCGGGCGATGCTGGACGAGGTCGGCGGGGTTCCGACGACGTTCCTCACCATCCTGCGCTACGACACGCCCGCGATCGCAGCGCGTAGCCGCGCGTACAACGAGGTGCTGGTGCGAGTGGCGGCCGACTACCCCTCGGTCAGCGTCGACGACTGGTACGCGCTCGTGTCGAAGCGATCGAAGTGGCGCGCGTGGGACAAGATCCACCTCACCGCGACGGGATATCAGCAGCGGGCGAAGACGTACGTGCGGCTGTCGGCGGAGCTGTGGGACCGCGCGTATCCGCCGACGACGACGGTGCCCGCGACGACGCTCGCGCCGACGACGGTGCCGGAGACGACGGTCGCGCCCAGCACGACCGCGGGGGGCTAGGCGCCGGAGACGGTCCTGCGGATCTCGACGATGCGCTCGCCCGCGTGGTTGGCGTCCGCGCCCTTCTCCTCGAGGGCCCGCGACCGGTCCTTGGCCGCCTCGCGCTCCGCGAGCGTGGTGTCGACCCGCGCGATCGCGGCCTCGACGCCGTGCTCGTGGATGAAGGTCGCCCAGTCGACGAGCGCCTCGACCATCTCGGACTCGGGGACGACCGCGACGTTGCGACCCTTGACGAAGAGGTGGCCGCGCTTGTTGCCCGCCGCGATGCCGAGGTCGGCCTCGCGGGCCTCGCCCGGGCCGTTGACGACGCAGCCCATCACCGCGATCTGGAGCGGGAGCTTGCGGTCGGCGAAGGCGGCCTGCGCGCGCTGCGCGACGTCGATCACGTCGATCTCCGCGCGGCCGCACGACGGGCACGCGATCAGATCGACGTTCTTGCGCTCGCGCAGGCCGAGTGCCTCGAGCAACTGGCGCCCCGCGCGCGCCTCCTCGACCGGGTCCGCGGTGAGGCTATAGCGGATCGTGTCGCCGATGCCCTCGAGCAGCAGCGTCGAGATGCCGGCCGTGGCCTTGACGAGGCCGCCGGGGAGCGGACCCGCCTCCGTGACGCCGAGGTGCAGCGGGTGGTCGGTGACCGCGGAGAGCATGCGGTAGGCCTCGACCATCAGCGGGACGTTGGAGGCCTTGACCGAGATCTTGACGAGGTCGAAGCCGACCTCGTCGAAGTAGCGCAGCTCCTGCTGCGCCGACTCGACCATCGCGGCCGCCGTGAGACCGCCGTGCTTCTCGTAGAGGCTCGGATCGAGCGAGCCGCCGTTGACCCCGATGCGGATCGGCACGCCGCGGTCGCGGGCCTCGGAGGCCACGGCCTTGATGTGGTCGGGCTTGCGGATGGTGCCCGGGTTGAGTCGCAGGCCGTGCACGCCGGCCTCGAGTGCGGCCAGCGCCATCTGGTACTGGTGGTGGATGTCGGCGCTGATCGGCACCGGCGAGCGCGGCACGATCTGCGCGAGGCCCTCGGCGGCCTCCGTCTCGTTGCAGGTGCAGCGCACGATGTCGCAGCCCGCGGCGGCGAGGGCGTAGATCTGCTGGAGCGTGCCCTCGACGTCGGCGGTCTTGGTGATCGTCATCGACTGCACGGAGATCGGCGCGTCTGCGCCGACGGGGACCTTGCCGACGTGGATCCGGCGCGTGGGGCGCCGCGAGGCGCGCGGCGGGACGGGGGGCGTGGGGGCGCCGGGCGGGACGGGGGGCGTGGGGGCCGTCATCGTCAGCCGATCGGGCGGGCGACGTCGAGGTACAGCCCGACGACGAGCAGCGTCACGAGGAGCGCGACGACCGCGGTGGCCACGGGGACCATCTTGCCCACGTCGGCGCGGTACACGCGGCCGCGGCGGGTGCGCAGGCGCTCGTAGGTGGCGATGGCCGCGTGGCCGCCGTCGAAGGGCAGGAGGGGCAGCATGTTGAACACCCCGACGAAGACGTTGACCGCGGCGAGCAACACGAGCGGACCCTCGATGCCGATCTCGCGGCCGAGCTCGCCGCCCAGGCGGCTCGCGCCGACCACCGTGGTCGGCCGTGACGCCGGGTCGGCGTCCTCGGAGACGACGCTGCGCACGAGGTTGACCGGGTTGAGCACCGTGAGGACGCCGCCGACGGACTGCACCGCGGTGCGGCCCACGTCGAGCGCGCCGTACCCGACGGCCGCGACCGGCCCGAGCCGGCGCGTGCCCCAGGAGTCGGTGCCGACGCCGAGGAATCCGACCGACGCGTCGGCGGGGCTCGGCGCGAGCACGACGGGCAGCGTGAGGCGCTCGGAGTCGCGGAGGACCGAGACCACCACGCGGTCGCCCGGCTCGTACGCCGTGATCGCGGCGACGAGCTCGCCCTGCGAGGCCACCGCGACGTCGCCCACCGCGAGGATGACGTCGCCCTCGGAGAGGCCGATCGACTCGGCCGGCGAACCCTCGACCGGCGGCGCGACCAGCGTGACGCGGCCGGTGTCCTCGAACCTGCCGGCGGTCGCGTAGACGCCCGAGAAGATCGCGAGGGCGATCAGCAGGTGCACGATCGAGCCCGCGGTGATGACGAGCAGGCGCTTCGGGTACGACTGCGCCCGGTACGAGCGGGGCTCGTCGGCGGGGTCGCACTGATCGAGGTTGTTCATGCCCACGATGCGCACGAACGCGCCAACCGGGAGCACGCGCACGCCGTACTCGAGCTCACCGCGGCGCCGCCACCAGAGGCGCGGGCCGAAGCCCATGTAGAACTGCGTGACCTTCATGCCCGACCACCGGGCGGTCGCGAAGTGACCGACCTCGTGGAGGAAGACCGAGACGATCAGGCCCGCGACGAAGACGAGCGTCCAGGGGTTGCTCGCGCCGAGCCACGCGAGCAGACCGACGAGCACCGCGGCGCTGCCCCAGGCGACCGCGCGGTCGGGGCGCTGGGCTGCGGGATCGTGCGGCGCGGCGTCGCGCGTGTCGCCGCCCGCGACGATGCCGTCGCGGACGCGCCGGTACCAGGCGCTCACGGGCGCACCGGGCGGTCGACGCGGACGCTCACGGGCGGCTCAGCGCGTCGCGCGCGATGCGTCGCGCGGTGCGGTCGGCGTCGAGTACGTCGTCGAGATCGCGGGGGGTACGGCCGTCATGGTGCTGCAAGGTCGACTCAATGATGCTCGGGATGTCGGCCCAGGAGACACGCCCAGCCAAGAATGCGTCGACCGTCACTTCGTTGGCCGCGCTGAGCCACGCCGGCGCCGTGCCGCCGAGGCGCCCGGCGGCATACGCGAGGTCGAGGCAACGGAAGGTCGCGCGGTCCGGCGCCGCGAAGTCGAGCCGCGACAGCGTCGTCCAGTCGATCGGCCCGTACGGCACGGTGCCGCGGTGCGGATGTCCCAACGCGTACGCGATGGGGAGGCGCATGTCGGGCATCGACAACTGCGCGATGACCGCCCCGTCGGCGTACTCGACCATGCTGTGCACCACCGACTGCGGGTGCACCACCACGTCGATCGCGTCGTAGCCGACGCCGAAGAGCTCGTGGGCCTCGATGACCTCGAGCCCCTTGTTCATCAGCGTCGAGGAGTCGACCGTGATCTTGGGACCCATCGACCACGTGGGGTGCGCGAGGGCCTGCTCGACCGTGACGTCGCGGAGCGACTCGGCCGTGCGCCCGCGGAACGGGCCGCCGCTCGCCGTGAGCACCACCCGCGCGACCTCCCGCCCGGCGTCGGGCGCCGCGCGCAGGCACTGGTGGAGCGCGCAGTGCTCGCTGTCGACCGGCACGAGCTCGGCGCCGGGCGTGCGGCGCAGCGGCTGCACGACGGGGCCGGCGGCGATGAGGCTCTCCTTGTTGGCCAGCGCGAGGCGCTTGCCCGCCGCCAGCGTGGACATGGTGACCGGGAGGCCGGCGAAGCCGACCACGCCGTTGACCACCACGTCGGCCACCGCGGCGAGTGCCGCCGGATCGTCGCTCACGTCGACGTCGGGGAGCGCCGACGCGACCGCCGCGCGCGCCGCGGGATCGGTGACGACGACGACCTCGGGGCGCCAGCGGCGTGCCTGGGCGACGAGCGCGTCGGCGCTGGTGTGCGCGAGCAGCGCCGCGACGCGGTGGGCGCCGCCGGAGTCGGCGACGACGTCGAGGGTCTGGGTGCCGATCGACCCCGTGCTGCCCGCGATGGCGACGCTCGTCACGCGGCCTCGCGGGTCAGGCGGTCCAGGGCGTGAGTACCAGCGTCAGGTAGTAGACGAACGGCAGGACGAAGAGCTGGCTGTCGAAGCGGTCCAGGGCGCCGCCGTGGCCGCGCAGGAACGTGCCGAAGTCCTTGACGTCGAGGTTGCGCTTGAGCATCGACTCGAAGAGGTCGCCGATCGGCGCCGCGATCGACACGACGAGCGCGAACGCCAGCCACTGGCCGAGCGACGTCCAGGTGGTGCTCTGGAGCCCGACGAGGATGACGACGCCGAAGGTGGCGATGGTGCCGCCGACGACGCCCTCCATCGTCTTGGCCGGGCTGATCCAGGCCCGCAGCGGCGTGCGGCCCGTGGCGCCGCCGACGAAGTAGGCGCCCACGTCGTTGGCCGCCACGGCCGCGACGGAGAGGAACAGCGTGTCGGTGCCGACGTCGGCGAGGCCCGGCGCGGCGTTGGACAGCCGCAGGATGAGCGCGCCGAACGCGCCGAAGACGCCGATCCAGGTGACGCCCAGCATCGTGACGCCCATGTTGGGCAGCGGGCCGCTCTCGACGGAGTCGGCGCCGACGAACGACACGGCGGACGCGGCGAAGGCGAACGCGACGGCGAGCGGCACCGCCGCGTCACCGATCCAGTACGCGACGAGCGGCGTCGCCACGCAGCCCACCGCGCCGACGATGAGCGCGGGCCGATAGCCCTGCGTGGAGAGCTGCGAGAAGAGCTCGACGGCGGCGAGTCCGACGACGGCGCACAGCAGCACCATCACCGCGGCGGGGCCGACGATGAGCGTCGCGATGAAGACGGCGCCGAGCAACGCGCCGACCGCGACCGCGGTCGGCAGGTCGCGGCCCGCGCCGCGCGAGGACGGGCGCGGCGTCGTGCCCGAGTCTGCGCGGGGATCCGTGCGCGGCTCGAGGCGCGGGCGGCCGGCGCGGCGGACCTGCGCGGGGCGCTCGCCCTGCCTGCCCGGCGTCGCGGCCATCGCGCGCGTCGGGCGGTCGTCGCCCGGGCGCCGGATGGAGCCGGACCCGTCGGCGCCGATGACCACGCGGCCCCCGCCGCGGGCGCCGGCCGGCGGCTCGGCGGGCGGCGGGACGGTGCGCGAGGAGCCCGAGGGGTCGAGCGAGCGCGGCACCTCGCCGGTCGGCGGCTCGGACCAGTGCGGGACCTGCTCGGTCTGCCCGGTCTGGACGGTGATCGGGCCCGTCGTGTCCTCGTCGGCGAACTTGACGACGCCGAACTCGTCGCCGAAGTCGACGGTCTGGTCGCGCTCCCCGGTGCCCCCGGAGTTGGTGGTGTCGTCGCTCATGGTGTGGTCTCCCTCGTCTCGATGCCTAGACCTCGAGGAGCTCGTGCTCCTTCTTGGCGAGTGCCTTGTCGATGGACTCGACCGTCTGCTGCGTGGTCTTGTCCAGCTCCTTCTCCGCGCGCTCGAGGTCGTCCTTGGAGATCGTCCCCTTCTTCTCCGCCGCCTCGAGCTCCTTGCGGGCGTCGCGGCGCACGTTGCGCACGGCGACCCGGGCCTCCTCGGCCATGCCCTTGACCATCTTCACGTACTCCTTGCGCCGCTCCTCGGTGAGGGCGGGGAACGAGAGGCGGATGATGACCCCGTCGTTGCTCGGGTTGAGCCCGAGGTCGGCGGCCGAGAGGGCCTTCTCGATCGCCGGGATCGAGCCGCGATCGTGCGGCTTCACCACGAGGGTGCGGGCCTCGGGGACCTGGAAGGACGCGAGCTGCTGGAGCGGGACGGCAGCGCCGTAGTACTCGACCTGGACCTTCTCGACCAGCGCCGAGTTGGCCCGGCCGGTGCGCACCGTGAGGAACTGCTGCTGCGCGTGGTCCACGGCGCGGGACATCTTGTCCATCGCGTCGAGGATCGTCTCGTCGGTCACGAGACCAGCGTACCTATCCGCTCACCCTCGAGGATCGCCCTCACGTTGCCGCGCCGCAGCAGGTCGAAGACGACGATCGGCAGCTTGTTGTCCATGCAGAACGTGATCGCGGTGGAGTCCATCACGCGCAATCCCTTGTTGATCACCTCGAGGTGCGAGATGTGGTCGTAGCGCGTGGCCTTGGGATCGAGCTTCGGGTCGGCGGTGTAGATGCCGTCGACGCCGGAGTGCGTGCCCTTGAGGATCGCCTCGGCGCTGATCTCCGCGGCGCGCAGCGCGGCCGCGGTGTCGGTGGTGACGAACGGGTTGCCCGTGCCGCCGGCGAGGATCACGACGCGGCCCTTCTCGAGGTGTCGCTCGGCGCGGCGGCGGATGTACGGCTCCGCGACCTTGGGCATCTCGACCGCGGTCATGACGCGAGAGTGCTGGCCGACGCGCTCGAGCGCGTCCTGCAGCGCGAGACCGTTCATGACCGTCGCGATCATGCCCATGTAGTCGGCCTGCGCCTGGTCCATCCCCTGGCCGGCACCGACGCGGCCGCGCCAGAAGTTGCCGCCGCCGACCACGATCGCGATGTCGACGCCGAGCGCGGCGCGAGCCTCGTGCACCTCGGTCGCGATCTGGTGGAGGACCTCGGAGTCGAGGCCGAAGCCGCCGGACTCGGCGAGCGCCTCACCGGAGAGCTTGAGCACCACGCGCTTCCAGCGCGGGGCGGCGGTGCCGGCGGCGGGCGCCATCGTCGCTAGCCGATCTCCACCTGTGCGTACCGGACGATCGTCGCCGAGCCCAGGACCTGGGACACCGACTTCTTGTCGTCCTTCGCGTAGGGCTGCTCGAGGAGCACGATGTCCTTGAAGAACCCGCCGAGGCGGCCCTCGACGATCTTGGCGATCGCCGGCTCGGGCTTGCCCTCGTTGCGGGTCACGGTCTCCAGCGTGGCACGCTCGGCGGCCACGACGTCCGCCGGGACCTCCTCGCGGTGCAGGTAGCGCGGACGGGCGAAGGCCACGTGGACGGCCACGTCGTGGGCCAACTGCTCGGATGCGCCGGTCATCTCGACGACCACCACGTTGATCCCGCGGCCGCCCTGGACGTGGACGTAGGAGTCCATGACGTTGCCCGGCGCGGCCTCGAAGCGCACGACCTCGCCGATCTCGATCTTCTCCTTGAGGAGGATCTGGAGGTCCTCGAGCTGCTTGGCCCGCTCGGCGACCGCCCCCTCGCCCTTGGCGCGCACGAGGTCGGCGAGCGCCTGCGCCTCGGCCACGAACGCCGCGCTGGACGCGACGAAGTCGGTCTCGCACTTGAGCTTGACGATCGCGGCGAGCGGGCAGTCGATGGACAGCGCCACGACCCCCTGCTTGTTGTCGCGGTCGGCGCGCTTGGCGCTGGCGGCGATGCCCTTCTCGCGGAGCCACTGCGTGGCGGCCCCCATGTCGCCCTTGGTCTCCTCGAGCGCCTTCTTGCAATCCATCATCCCGGCGCCGGTGGCCTGGCGCAGGGCTTGCACGTCCTTCGCGGTGAACGACATCGTCAGGCGCCCGCCCCCTCGCCTGCGACCTTGGCGTCGCGGGCGGCCTGCGCCGCAGCGGCCTGCGCGCGCGCCTCGGCCTGACGGGCCTCGTGCGCGGCCTGGTCCTCGACGGACCGGGCGGCGGCCGGCGCGGCGGCGACGCGGGGCGTCATCTTCTCCGCGATGTAGCGGCCCTCGATGACGGCCTCGGCGATGACGCGGGTCATCAGCTCGTTGGCGCGGATCGCGTCGTCGTTGCCCGGGATCGGGAACTGCACCACGTCCGGATTGACGTTGGTGTCCACGACGGCGATGACCGGGATGCCGAGCTTGTTGGCCTCGGTGACCGCGATCGCCTCCTTCATCGTGTCGACGACGAACACCGCGCTCGGCTTCTTGGTCAGCGAGCGGATGCCCGAGAGGTTGCGCTGGAGCTTCTCCAGCTCGCGGCCGATGAGCAGCGCCTCCTTCTTGGGCATGAGGTCGAACTCGCCGCTGTCGCGGAGGCGCTCGTACTCCTGCATCTTGGCAACGCGCTTGGAGATCGTCTCGTAGTTGGTGAGCATGCCGCCCAGCCACCGCTGGTTGACGTAGGGCATGCCGCAGCGCTCGGCGTAGAGGCGCACCGGGTCCTGCGCCTGCTTCTTGGTGCCCACGAAGAGCACCGTGCCGCCGTTGGCGACGAGCTGGCGCACGAAGGCGTAGGCCTCCTCGATGCGCTGGAGCGTCTGCTCCAGGTCGATGATGTAGATGCCGTTGCGCTCGCCGTGGATGAAGCGCTGCATCCGGGGGTCCCAGCGCGAGGTGCGGTGGCCGAAGTGGACGCCCGCCTCGAGCATCTGGCGCATGGTGATGATGGCCATGGTGCGTGATGTTCCTTCCGTGGTTGCACACACGACCCCGGGCGCCGGAGCGACCACGTGGAGGGGTCGTGCGAAGTGATGTCGGTGCCCCCGGCGGTCGCCGAGGGTCGCGTCAGTGTATCGGCGGCACGCGCCGCACGTCGCGGGCCCTCAGTCGGGGACGCGCACGAGCACCGCGCGGGGCCGCGCGCCCACGAGCATCGGCGCCGGGTCGACGTAGCGGGCGGACGGCGCGCCGCCCCGCAACCGCACGCCGAGGTGGAGCGCGTCGCCCGTCACGCCGAGCGTCGCGCCGCGCGACACGCGGTCGCCGGCGCGCACGCGCACCTCGCGCACGCCGCCGTAGGTGACCCGCACGTCGGGCGCGCGCACGCCTAGCGGCGGCGCGACGCGCAGCACCACCCACGTGCGCCCCGCGACCCGGCCGGCGAACGTGACCTCGCCGTCGTCGACCGCGACGACGCGCGTGCCGGGCGAGACGGACCACGCCAGGCCGCGGTGGCCCGGGCACCAGCGGCACGCCGCGGGTCGGAACGCGTCGACGAGGCGCGGCGGGGCGTCGCCCGGCGCCGGGTCGAGCGGCGGGAGCCACGCGCGCGGCGCGGCTGACGCCTGCGGGGCGCCCGCGGTCGCGGCGGGCACGCCGGGCGCGGGGCCGAGGACGGCCAGCGCGGCGGCGCACGCCGCCGCCCTCACGCGACGTCGGCGGCGGCGAGACGGGAGCGGAGTCGGAGGACCGCCTTGGAGTGGATCTGCGAGACGCGACTCTCCGTGACGCCGAGGACCTCGCCGATCTCCTGGAGCGTGAGGTTCTCGTCGTAGTAGAGCGCGAGCACGACGCGCTCGCGCTCGGGCAGGCGCGTGATCTCGCGGCGCATGACGTCGCGGACCGCGTCGGCCTCGACGGCGGCCTCGGGGCTCGTGGGGGGCGTGGCGCTGATGCGTGCCGACCCATGTGTGCCGGCGGCGGTGCGATCGGCGACGAGGTGGTCGAGCGGCCCGACCGTGGCGGAGGCGACGTCGCTCAGCCACTGGTCGAGCTCGGCGGTGCCGATGCCGAGCTTGGCGGCGAGTTCGTCGTCGGTCGGGGCCCGCTTGAGCGCGTGCTCGAGGTCGCTGATGGCCTGTTCGACCGAGCGGGCGCGGCTGCGCACCGAGCGCGGGACCCAGTCGAGCGCGCGGAGGCCGTCGAGGATCGCGCCGCGGATGCGGGGTACCGCGTACGTCTCGAACTTGAAGCCGCGGAGCGGGTCGAACTTGTCGACCGCGTCCATGAGGCCGAACATCCCGGCGCTCACGAGGTCGCCGATCTCGACGCGCTTGGGCAGGCCGGCCGCGAGACGGCCCGCGACGAACTTCACGAGCGAGGCGTAGTGCACGACGAGCCACTCGCGGGCGTAGGCGTCGCGGTCGGCGGTCCAGCGCTGCCACGCCTCGTCGACGGTGAGGCGGATCGGGCGGGGGTTCATGCGGCCGGGGTCCTCACGACGCGCGGGGATGGGTGGCGGAGTAGGCGGCCTTGAGGCGCTCCTTGCTCACCTGCGTGTAGCGCTGCGTGGTGGCGACGTCGGAGTGGCCGAGCAGCTCCTGCACCGCGCGCAGGTCGGCGCCGTGGTCGAGCAGGTGCGTGGCGAACGTGTGGCGCAGGGCGTGCGGGTGCGTGGGGGCGATCGCGCGGTCGTCGATGAGGCGGCGGACCTCGCGAGGGGTGAGGCGGCCGCCGCGCGCGCCGCGGAACTCGGCGACCGGGGCCGCCGCGCGCGACCCGGCGCGGCGCGAGGTGGGGGGCGTGTCGGGCCGAGGGCGGGCGGCGGGCATGTCGGCGCGGGCGGCGGGCATGTCGCCGCGGGCGGCGCGCCACTCGCGGATCGCGTCGGCGCACGGCTCGCCGATCGGGACGCGGCGGGCCTTGCCGCCCTTGCCCATGACGGTGACCGCGAGCGCGTCGAGATCGACGTCGCGCTCGTCGAGCGCGCAGAGCTCGCTCACGCGCAGGCCGCTGCCGTAGAGGAGCTCGACGACGGCGGTGTCGCGCGTGCGCCGCCACCGCGGGACGGACTCGTCGCGGCACGTGAGCAGCGCCTCGAGCTGCTCGGCCGTCAGCACGCGCGGGAGCCGGCCGGGGTCGCTCGGCGCGCGGATGCCCGCGGTCGGGTCGGCGGGGAGGGTGCCGCGGCGCACGTGCCACCCGAAGTAGCGGCGCAGCGACGCGAGCTTGCGCGCGATGCTGCGCTTGGCGCGGCGGCTCGTCGTGAGGAACCCGATCCACCGGCGCACGTGCTCGGAGGTGGCGGCCGCGGGCGCGTCGACGCCCTGGCGCGAGAGCCACTCGGCGAACTGGCCCACGTCGCCGAGGTACGCGGCGCGCGTGTGGGGGGAGGCGGCCGTGAGCGAGCGCGCGAAATCCTCGAGGCCCCACCCCGCCGCCATGCGCCGCCACCGTACAACGGTGCGGCGATGGGCCCGCCCGGCGCGGTCAGGGCGTGAGGGCCTCCCACCAGCCGCCCGCGTGGTGCACCCACCCGGGCGCCGCGCGGCGCCCGAGCGCGCGCGCCACCTCGGCGAGCGGCGCGCCCGCGCGCGCCACGAGCTCGTCGAGCGTGCACGGCGCGCCGCGCAGCGCCGAAAGCACCGCGGCGCCGGCCTCGTCGGGGGCGGGCCGCGGGTCCCACGCCGGGTCCCGCGCGCGGCGACGGTCGAGCCCGAGCGCGACCAGCACGTCGTCGACGTCGGTGACGGGCGCGCAGCCCTGGGAGACGAGCAGGTTGGTCCCCGCGGCGGCGGCGTTGCGCGGCGAGCCCGGGACCGCGAGCACCGTGATGCCCCGGCGCTCGGCCTCGCCGACCGTGAGCATCGCGCCACCCGTCTCGCGGGACTCGACGACGACCAGCACCTCGCTCAGCGCGGCGAGGATGCGGTTGCGCAGCGGGAACCGGTACGCCTCGGGCGCGGTACCCGGCGGCGACTCGGACAGCACGACGCCGCACTCCTCGACGCGGCGCCAGAGGTCGCGGTGCTCGCGCGGGTAGGCGACGTCGAGCCCGCAGGCCACGACGGCGACCGGGGCCGCGGCGGCCCCCGCCTCGCGCGCGGCGCACGCCCCGCGGTGCGCCCACGCGTCGATGCCACGCGCGAGGCCCGAGACGACGGCGACGCCCGCGGACCCGAGCCCGTGCCCCAGGTGGCTCGCGAGCGCGCGCCCGGCCGCCGTGGCCGAGCGCGTGCCGACGAGCCCCGCGCGACGCGCCGCCAGTGCGCCGAGGTCGCCGCGGGCGAACACGACGGCGGGAGGCGCGGGGTCGTGGCGCAGCGGCGCCGGGTAGTCGGGATCCCCGAGGCACAGCACGCGCATCGGCGTGCGTGCGAGCCGGGCGCGCATGGTCGCGCGGAGTCCGTCGGTGGCGTGGCGCGCGACGCCCGCGCCCAGGCCGCGCTCGGCGAGCATCGCCGCGACCATCGGGTGCGGGCGCGCCTCGCGACGCACGACGGCCCACGCCTCCTGCGGCGGGTGGTGCGCGAGCAGCACGCGCAGGCGCCGCGGGCCGACGGCGGGGAGCGCGGCGAGCGCCGCGATCGTCTCGTCGCGATCCGTCACGGCGCGCTCGCGCGGGGCGCCGGCACCGGGGCGCGCAGCGCCAGCGCCGAGGCCACGTGGTCGGCGTCGACGGTCGGAGGCGCGCCCTGCAGGTCGGCCACCGTGCGCGCCACGCGCCGCACACGGTGGTAGCCGCGGCCGCTGAGTCGTCCGCGCTCGAGCTCGGCG
>CAXRBC010000023.1:0-8864 GCA_964228515.1 Ilumatobacteraceae bacterium | reverse complement strand
CGACCTGGGAGGACGACGACGCCCTACGCCCGCTGAGCGACGACGGTCGCTGGCAGGCCGACCAGCTGGTCGCGCGCCTCGCCGCGCTAGCGACGGGCCGCATCGTCTCGAGCCCCGCGCGGCGCTGCGTCGAGACGCTCCGCCCGCTCGCGACGCGACTCGGTCGCGACGTCGAGACCGACCTGCGGCTCTACGAGGATCGCGGCGCCGCGGGGGCGATCGCGTTGCTGGAGGAGCTGCCCGACGGCAGCGTCGTCTCGAGCCACGGCGACGTGATCCCGTCCGTGGTGCGCGCGCTCGCGCGCGGCGGGCTGGAGATGCGCGGCAAGCCCGACTGGCGCAAGGCGAGCGTGTGGGCGCTCGAGCGCACGCGCGGTGCCTGGACCGCGGGCGAGGCGTGGGCGCCGCCGCGGCCGCAAGGCCCGACCGCCGCGGACGACTGACGATCAGCCACCCGCGGCAGCGTCGACCTCCGCGCGGATCGCGTCGACGAATGATCGCACCTCGGCCGGAGGGTTGCGCGCGGCGCACGCATCCAGCGCCACCTTGGCGCCCGGTGCGTCGCCCGCGTGGCGAAAGCGCACGATGCCGAGGAAGCAGTGCGCGTCCGCGTACTCGGGGTCGAGCGCGGTCGCGCGCTCGAGGTCGGCGACGACGCCCGCGACGGCGCGGTCGCGCAGCGACGCGTCCTGCGAGCCGCGCGCGACGAGCCACACGAGCCAGCCGCGGTACGTGAGCGCCTCGACCTGGTCGGGGTCGAGCGCGAGCACCTCGGCGTAGAGGTCGAGCGCCGCCGCGGGATCGGCGAAGGTGCTCGCGCGCGCACGCGCGAGCAGCGACGCCGTCGAGTCGTCGATGCCGCCGGTGAGCGACTGGCCGGGGAGGCGCTCGCCGGCCTGTCGGCCGACGAGCCAGCCGGCGCCGACCGCGACGAGCAGGACGGCGGCGGCCCACGCGACGCGACGGGAGACGGGGCGCGGGGCGGCGCGGGGTGATGCGGAGGCGACCGGGGCAGCGCGGCGCCACCGCGCGAACGCCGCCGCGACTCCCGCGAGCGCGAGCACGCCCACCGCCACCGGCAGGGCCCACGCGATCGCGTCGAAGCCCGAGCCGCGCGGCAGCAGCAGCACCTGGGCACCGAAGCGCGCCGCGACGAAACCGACGATCTCGTCGTCGCTGCGAGCGCCGGCGGCGACCTGGCGCGCGACCTCGGCGCGGATCGACGCGGCGGCGGCGGCGCGCGACACGCGCACGCTCTCGCCGGCGCACGTCGGGCAGGCAAGGCGGCCGGTGATCGCCTCGATGCGGTCCTGCTGCGTGCGCGGGCCCCCGTCGCGCACCGCGCCGGCGGCGAGCAGCGCGACGGCGGCCAGCACGAGGGCCGCCCACGCCGCGCGGCGACGACTCACGACCGCCCTCCGACCTCGCGGCGGGCGGGGCTCACGAGGACCGGGCCGCGCGGAGGTCGTCGAGGCGCGACTCGAGCGCGCCCGGCGCGAGCTCGCCCAGCACGCGGAGGCGCACGAAGCCCGCGGGGTCGATCACCCAGGTCTCGGGCACGCGGGCGACGCCGAACGCCACCGCGATCGCCCCGTCGTCGTCGCGGACCTTGGGCCAGTCGCCACCGCGCCGCTCGAAGAACTCGCGGACCGCGTCGTCGGCGTCGTCGTTGACGATCGTGTACAACTCCGCGCCGTCGGGCAGCGCCGCCTCGCGGTCGGCGAACGCGACGAGCGCCGGGTGCTCGGCGATGCACGGGACGCACGTGGAGTTGAAGAAGTTGAGCACCACCCACGAGCCCTTGCGGCGCGCGAGCGAGAACGCCTCGTCGTCGATCGTCGTGCCCTCGACCGCGGGGGCGGGCGCGCCGAGCAGCGGCGACGCTCCCGTCACCTCGCCGGGCGCGTCCACGAGCGCGAGGACCGCGAGGAGGCCCGCGACGACGAGCGCCGCGGTGGCGGCGATGGCGCGGATCCTCACGGCCGCCCCGTGGCGGCGGGCGCAGGCGCGCCGGTGGGCGCGGCCGCGTCGGCGACCGCCGTGCGGTCGCGCCGGCGCGACGGCACGAGCGCCGCCAGCGTGCCGAGCACCGTCACGCCCGTGCCGACCCAGAGCCAGAGGATCATCGGCTTGACGAAGACCTTGATGCGCGCGCGCCCGGACTCCTGCCGCACCGGCGGCTCGAGCGTGAGGTACACGTCGCGCGCGAGCCCCGTGCGCACCGACGGCGGGCCCACCGTCATCCCGATGCGCACGTACTTGGTGATCGCCGGCGCGTACGCACGGCCCCCGTCGATCGAGACGAGTGCGCGCACGCTGGTGGCACGGTCGTCGGTGGTCGTCTCGATGCCGCGGAGCGTGAACGTGTGGCCCGCGAACGACGCGGGTCGCCCCTCGACGAGGTCGAGCTCCTGGCTGCGGGTGAAGGAGTTGGACGCAGCGAGGGCGACCGCGATGCAGATGATGCCGAGGTGCACGATCATGCCGCCGCTCGAGCGGCCGACGAGCCCGAGCGGACCCCTGGCGCGGGTCGCCGCGGCGAGGTGGCGCAGCGCGGATCCGGCGGCGAACCCGCCGAGACCGAATGCGAGCATCGGCGCGAGCCCGTGGGCGCCCCACAGGAGCGCCACCGCGAGCGCGGCCACGCCGCACCACGCGGGCCAGAAGAGCCGGTCGCGCGCCGTCGCGCCGGCCGCGGAGCGCCATGGCAGCGCCGGGGCGATCGCCATGAGCGCGAGCAGCGCGAGGCCGAGCGGCACGCCGAGGCGATCGAAGAACGGCTCCCCCACCACGATCTGTCGGTCGCGCACCACCTCGACCACGAGCGGGAAGACCGTACCGAGCAGTACGACGAAGGCGAAGAGCGCGAACACCAGGTTGTTGGCCAGGAACGCACCCTCGCGGGTGAACGGCGACGAGATCGCGTCGGAGCGGCGCAGCGCGTCGCCGCGCCAGCCGATGAGCCCGACCGACGCGACGACGATCACGGCGAACGCCGAGAGCAGCCACGGCCCGATGTCGCTCTCGCTGAAGGCGTGCACGCTGTTGAGCACCCCCGAGCGCGTGAGGAACGTCCCGAGGATCGTGAGCGAGAACGTCGCGACGAGCAGCGAGAGGTTCCACACGCGCAGCATCCCTCGGCGCTCCTGCACCATCGCGGAGTGCAGGTAGGCGGTGCCGGTGAGCCACGGCAGCAGCGACGCGTTCTCCACCGGGTCCCACGCCCACACGCCGCTCCAGCCGAGAACCTCGTAACTCCACCAGCCGCCGAGCGCGATGCCGAACGTGAGGAAGCCCCACGCCACGAGCGACCAGCGGCGCGTCGCGCGCAGCCACGCGTCGTCGAGCGAGCCCGTCACGAGCGCCGCGATCGCGAACGCGAAGGGCACCGTCATCCCGACGTAGCCGAGATAGAGCATGGGCGGATGGAACATCACGAGCACGTGGTTCTGCAGCAGCGGGTTGGGCCCGGGGCCGTCGAGCACGCCGGGCGCGCCGTCGGCGAACGGCGTCGCCGGACCCCAGGAGAGCACGAAGAAGAAGCACGAGACGATGCACATGACCGCCGACGCCCACGCGCCGAGGCGCGGCTCGAGCCGCGGTCGCACCCACCACGCGACGACGAACGCGTACACAGAGAGCACGAGCACCCACAGCAGGATCGAGCCCTCGAGGGCGCTCCAGACGGCCGCGACGTTGTACAACGCGGGCGTCGACCACGACCCGACCTTCTGGACGTAGGCGAGCGAGAAGTCGCGCGTGATCATCGCCCGCTCCATGACGGCGAAGGCGGCCACCGCGGCCGCGCACGCGAGGCCCGCGAAGCGCGGCACGAGTCGCACGATCCGCTGGTCGCGGGCCCCCGCGATGGCGGCCGCGGCGCCGAACGCCGAGGCCACCACGCCCACGAGGAGGGCGGCCTGTCCGAGTGCCCCGTTCACCCCTGGGCCTGCGCGCAGGCCGGGTCCTCGCCGTCCTTCACCCGGTCGGGGTGCTCGGCCTCGTACTCGTTGGAGTGCTTGACCTCGATGCGGGTGGCCTCGAGCACGCCGTCGCGCAGACGCCCGTGGGCCACCACGGCGATGCACTCCTGGAAGACGCCACCCGGATCGCCCGCGTAGCGCACGTCGAGCGAGGCGCCGTTGAACGACAGGCGGAACGCCGTCGAGGCGTCGCCTGCGCGCACCGAGCCGCGATCGACCGTGCCCTGCACCCGCAGGCGGTGGACGTCGTCGCACCCGTCGCGCACGCCGACCTCGTCGACGTTGCAGTAGTAGTCGATCGCCGACCCGAGGAACTGCCAGACGATCACGCCGCCCCCGACGCCGACGAGGGCGAGCAGCGCGACGGGTGCCCACCGCCGGCGGCGGGGCGCGGACCCGTCCGCGGGGCGGGGCGTCAGGTCCACGGCTTGTCCTCGTCGCGCACGAGCGGCGCGAGGCGACGGGCGCGGCGCACCGTCGCGACGACGATCGCGAGGATCGCGACGACCGTCAGCCCGTAGGAGCCGAGGATGAAGCCCGCGTCGTCCATCACGGCGACGAGGCTCGTGACGGCGCTCACGCGCGGGCCTCCGCGCGGCGCGCCGCGACGGCGCGGTCGAGCTCGCCGCGGCCCGCGGCCTCGGCGAGCGACGCGACGCGGCTGCGGTGCAGCACGAGCCAGGCGTAGAGGCAGGTGAACGCGACGACGCCCACGAAGAGCGTGAAGAGCATGAGTCCGTCCATCCTCACGTCGCCGCCGGGATCGAGCACCGAGGCGCGCTGGTGCAGGCTGCGCCAGATGACGACGCTGAAGTGCACGAGCGGGATCTCGAGCACCGCGAGGAGCGCCACGACCGCGGCGCGGCGCGCACGCTGCTCGGGCGCACCGTCGAGGCCGCGCACCGCGAGGTAGCCGAGGTAGGTGACGAACAGGAACGCCGTCGTGGTGAGGCGCGGGTCCCACTGCCAGAACTCGCCCCAGGTGAGCCGGCCCCACAGGCTGCCCGTCACGAGCGTGAGCCCCATGAACAGCACGCCCACCTCCGCGCTCGCCCCGGCCACGCGATCGAAGCCGAGGGAGCGGCGCCGGCCGAGCAGGTGGCACGCGGACGCGACCGCGGTGACGACGAACGCGAGATAGGCGACCCACGCCGTCGGCACGTGCACGTACATGATGCGCACCGACTCGCCCTGCACGACGTCGCGCGGCGTCGCCACGAGGCCGCCGTACGCGACCCACGCCATGGCGGCGAGCGTCAGCACGCCGAGGCCGCGCGTGGTGGGCGTGCCCGTGCCTCGCATCGCCTCGCGCTCTCCCTTCGCCCGGATCGTGGTCGGTCTACTCGTCGACGAGCGGACCGAAGGCGAGCGTGCCCGCGATCCCGAACGCCGCGGCGAACACCGCGAGCAGGCCGACCCACGCCCACCCCTCGCTGACCGCCGCCCCACCGCTGCGGAAGGCCGACTCGGTGGCCCTGGTCGCCGCGATGAGCACCGGTGCCACCACGGGGAGCACGAGCAGCGGGAGCAACGTCTCGCGACCCGCGCCGCCCACGGTGAGACCGCCGTAGAGCGTACCGACGAACGCCAGACCGGCCGTCGCGCAGATCGTCGTCGTGACCAACAGCACCGCACCAGGCGCGTCCACGCGCACGCGGTAGAGCACGATCGCGACGGGCACGAGCACGCACTGGAGCGCGAACAATTGCACCATGAGCGCGAGCGACTTGCCGAGATAGACGCGACCGAGGTCGACCCCCGCGACGCGCAGCGCGTCGAGCGCGCGGTCGGCCGACTCGATGGCGAAGGCGCGCTGCACGAGCACGAACAGCGAGAAGGTGGCGGCCAGCCACACGAGGCCGCCCGCCGCGCGCTGCAGCACGTCCTCCCGGTCGAGGGCGAAGGCGAACGTGACCATCACGAGGCCGGCGAATGGCACGATCTGGTTGGTCACCACGCGCCCGCGCGCCTCGGCCCGCAGGTCGCGCGCCGCCACGGCGGCCGCGATGCCCGCGCGGCGGCCGACCGGAGGCGCGGCGCCGCCGCCCGGCCCCTTCACGCCGCCGCCCCGCCCGCGATGCGCAGCGTGCGCGTCGCGACCGCGGAGGCCCGCTCCGACTCGTGCGAGGCGAACACGACCGTGGCGCCCGCGTCCCGCGCCCGGCGCAGCGTGGCGTCGAGCGCGTCGCGGGCGGCCGCGTCGAGGCCCGCGTGGGGCTCGTCGAGCAGCCACAGCTCGGCCCGGCGCGCGAGCAGCACGGCGAGCGCCGTGCGCCGCCGCTCCCCCGCGGACATGCGCCCCACCCGGCGGTCGGCGAGCGCACCCTCGACGCCCATGGCCGCCAGCGCCGCGCCGGCGTCCGCGTCGGCCGCGCCGGTGGCGCGGGCCCAGAACGCGACGTTCTCCCTCGCCGTGAGGTCCAGATACAGCCCGTTGGCGTGCGCGAGCAGGCCGACGCGCGCGCGGGCCCCCGCGCGGTCTCGCGCGAGGTCGACGCCGAGCACGCTCGCGGCGCCCGCGCGCAGCGGCACGAGGCCCGCGCACGCGCGCAGGAAGGTGGACTTGCCCGCGCCGTTGGGCCCGACGACGTGCACGATCTCGCCGCGCTCGACGGTGCACGTGAGCCCCGCGAGCGCGGGCCACCCGTCGAGCGTCGCCACGACGTCGCGAAAATCGACGACTCGTAGCATGGGGCGAGGCTATGTCGGACGACCCCGGGCACGCCGAGCCGGTGCAGGTGCCGCTGCACGATCCCGTGCGGGCGACGCGACGACGCATCGCGCGGTGGGCGCGCATCGCGACACGCACCGGGTACGCCTGCTACGGCGCGTCCAGCGTCGCGGTGGTGTGGGGCGCCACGCGCGGCTTCGGCGCCGCCGCGTCGGCGGTCGGGACGGCGGGCCTCGTCGCGGGCTCGGTGCTGCTCGCGCCGGCGATCGTGGTGACCTACGCGGTGCGCGCCGCGGAGAAGGAGGACCGGGCGGCCGGGCTGTAGCCGCACCGACGGCCCCGGCGCCGCGCCGCGCCGACCGCGGCGCGACGCGTCAGCGACCGGGGCGCGTCAGGTCGCGCAGGCCGAGGCCGCGGTACCCGGCGATGAATCCGCGGGCGCAGAGCGCCTCGCGGATCGCACGCACGCGGGGATCGTCGGCGTCGTGGGCCATCCCGTCGATCTTGCGCACGTCGATCGCGCGGGTGCGGCCGTCCTTGACCAGACCGACGAGCGCGTCGACCCATGCGGTGCGCTCCAGCGACGCGGGGAACGTGACGAGGTGGTGGCCGCGCAGGTCGATCCACGCGAGCGCCTCGCCGTCGTCGATCACCACGACCGCGCCCGTCGTGCGCGCGGGTCGGCCGCGGGTATCGGGCCAGTCGAGCGTGGCGCCGAAGGGCTGGGCCGGGTCGGTGGCGGCGAGCACGACCGGCTCGGGCAACGGCTCGGCGGCGCGCAGCCGATCGACCGCGCCCGGCACCGCGAACTGCGCGGCGCCGAGTCCGTCGATGAAGTACCCACGCCGCACGGTGCCGCGCTCCTCGAGCACCTTGAGCACCCCGTAGACGCCGGCGAAGCCCCCGCGCACCGACTCCGCCAGCACGGCCTCGCGCGTGAGCACGCCGTGGCGCTCGAGCAGCTGCAGCGCCGTGGCGTGCGCGACCTGCGTGCCGGTCGGCGCGGGCCCGGCCTCGACCAGCGTGCGCACGAGGCCCCAGCGGCCCGCGACGGTCGGCGGCCCGGCCGACGCGGCGCGCGCGAGGCGCGGGCGCGGCAGTCGGGCACGGCCCGACCGCGCGGGCATGGCGCGACCCGCGGGTCGCCGCTCGAGCATCGCGCGCAACGGGGCGATGCCGTCGTTGGTCACCTCGCCCGCCCACACGAGGTCCCACAGCGCGGCGACGACGTCGAGCTCGGCGACGCCCTGCGTCGCGGCGCGCAGCTGCGGCCAGAAGCACGCACCGCGCTCGGCCAGCGTCGCGCGGATCGTGTCGTGCAGCGGACCCTCGGGGCGCTCCGGCGACTCGAACGCGGGCAGGAGCACCGCCGCCTGGTCGGCGAAGAGGAGCCGCACGCGACCGTCGTGGCCGCCCACGGCGCCCGCGCCGACCCACACGAGCTCGCCGCTCGTGCACATCGCGTCGAGATCGCCGGGGTGGAACGCGCGCACGCGGGCCGGCAGCACGTCGGTGAGCAACGTCGAGGCGACGATCGACGCGCCCTGCAGCGCGTGGATCACGTCGTGCAGGTGGTCGGCACCGCGCGCGGAGCCCGGGATGCCGTGCCAGCCGGCGAGGAAGCGCACGTAGGACCGCTGCTCGACGGGCTCGATCTCGCGGCGCAGCGCGGCGAGCGAGCGGCGGCGCAGCTGGCGCAGCACCTCGACGTCGCACCACTCCCGCTGGGTGCCCCCGGGGCGGAACTCTCCGCGCACCACGCGGTGGTCGCGCTCGAGGCCCGCGAGCACGTCGAGCACGCGGTCGTCGCCGACGCCGAGGCGGGCCGCGACGTCGCGGGTGAGGAAGGGCCCGTGGCTGCGCGCGTATCGCGCGACGAGGTCGGCGAGCGGTGCGGCCACCGGCTCGGTGAATGCGCCGGGCAGGCCCGGCGGCAGCGCGCAGCCGAGGGCGTCGCGGTAGCGCGAGGCGTCCTCCGCCGCGACGAGGCGCCGCTCGCCCGCGACGGCCAGCCACGCGGCACGACGCTCGGCCACGAGCGCCGCCGCCATGGCGGCGGCGTCCGCGCCGTCGGCGACCCGCAGGGAGAGCTCGGCCTCGGCGAGGTCGCCGACGCGCCGCAGCACGTCGTGCAGCTCGTCGGCCGAGCGGGCGCCGCGTCCCTCCGTGAGGCGCTGGAGCGAGAGCTCCAGGTCGGCGAGGGCGCGCGG
>CAXRBC010000022.1:0-6113 GCA_964228515.1 Ilumatobacteraceae bacterium | reverse complement strand
TCGCGGGGCCGAACTACGGTGGGGCGATGCTCGGGACGCGCGTGGCCATCGGCGCCGACCACGCGGGCTTCGAGCTCAAGCAGCACCTCGTCGGCTGGCTGCGCGCCCGCTCCTACGACGTCGCCGACCACGGCACGCACTCCACCGAGAGCGTCGACTATCCGCCGATCTGCGCCGCCGTCGCCCGCGCCGTGCGCGACGGCGCCGCCGACTGGGGCATCGTGCTCGGCGGCAGCGGCCAGGGCGAGCAGATCGCTGCCAACAAGGTGCGGGGCGTGCGCGCCGCGCTCTGCAACGAGGAGTGGTTCGCCCAGATGGCCCGCAGCCACAACGACGCCAACGTGATCGCCCTCGGCGGCCGGCGTGTCGCGCCCGACGTCGCCGAGCGGATCCTCGAGACGTTCATCGACACACCATTCGAGGGGGGCCGCCACGAGCGCCGCGTGGCCCAACTCGCCGAGATCGAGCGCGCCGAGGCAGGCTGAGCGCCGTGCCGTCGCGTCCCGAAGGAGCCTGACCCATGCCCTGGCCGTCCGAGACCACGCCCGACCCGCAGGTCGCCGCGCTCATCGAGCGCGAGCGCGTGCGCCAGACCACCGGCCTGCAGCTCATCGCGAGCGAGAACTTCACGTCGCCCGCGGTCATGGCCGCGACCGGCTCCGTCTTCACCAACAAGTACAGCGAGGGCTACCCCGGCAAGCGCTACTACGGCGGCAACGCGGTCGTCGACGAGGTCGAGGCGCTCGCGATCGAGCGGGTCAAGCGCCTCTTCGGCGCCGACCACGCCAACGTCCAGCCGCACTCCGGCGCGAGCGCCAACATGGCCGTCTATCTCGGGCTCCTGCAGCCCGGCGACTCCGTGCTCGGGCTCAGCCTCGACCACGGCGGCCACCTCACCCACGGCTCGCCGGTCAACGCGAGCGGCATCCTGTATCGCTTCCACTCGTACCGCGTGAGCCCGGGCGACGAGCGCATCGACTTCGACGAGGTCCGCGCCCTCGCGCACGAGCACCGGCCCAAGATGATCGTCGCCGGCACCACCTCGTACCCGCGCCGCATCGAGCCCGAGCCCTTCCGCAAGATCGCCGACGAGGTGGGCGCGCTCATGATGTTCGACATCGCCCATCTCGCGGGGCTCGTGGCGGGCGGCGCGCACCCCAACCCCGTGCCCTACGCCGACGTCGTCACGTTCACCACCCACAAGACCCTGCGCGGCCCGCGCGGCGGCTGCATCCTCAGCTCCGCGCGTCACGCGGCCGCGATCGACAAGGCCGTCTTCCCCGGCAGCCAGGGCGGCCCGCTCGAGCACTCCGTCGCGGCCAAGGCCGTCGCCTTCCACGAGGCGCTGCAGCCCGAGTTCCGCGAGTACGCGCAGCAGATCGTGCGCAATGCCGCCGCGCTCGCGGGTGCGCTCGCGCGGCGGGGATTCCGCCTCGTGTCCGGCGGCACGGACACGCACATGATGGTCGTCGACCTTCGCCCGTTCGACGCCGAGCTCACCGGCAAGGAGGCCCAGCTCGTGCTCGACGAGGCGGGCATCACGCTCAACAAGAACGCGGTGCCCAACGACCCGCGCAGCCCCTTCGTCACGTCTGGCGTGCGCATCGGCACGCCGTCGGTCACCACGCAGGGAATGCGCGAGCCGGAGATGGACGAGATCGCCGACCACATCGTGACGACGCTGCGGCACCGCGGGGACGCCGCGAAGGTCGCGGAGGTCCGGGCCAAGGTCGCCGCACTCTGCGCCCGGTACCCCGTCTACCCGGGGTGACGCGCTGACCGCCGTGCCGCGCGGAGGCCGACCGTGAGCGGCGACCTCATCGTCGGCGCCGTCGCCGCGGTGGTGACGGCGATCATGACGCCGATCGTCGCCGTGGTCGCTCGCGACCGCGGGTGGATGGCCACGCCCGACGAGCGCCGCAACCACCCGGAGCCCACGCCCGACGTGGGGGGCATCGCGTTCTTCGTCGCACTCGTGGCGGCGGTCGCGGTGGCGTCGGTGATGGGCCGCTTCGACCCGCTCTTCCGCAACAACTCGGAGTTCGTCGGCCTGCTCATCGCCGCCGTGATCATCTGCGGCGCGGGCTTCTACGACGACGTACGGGGCGCCTCGCCGCCGCTCAAGACGACGCTCGTCGTGCTCGCGGCCGTCGCGCTCGTGTGGTTCGGCGTCACGATGATCTACTTCCGCGCGCCGTTCGTGGACGTCTTCGTGCTCTCGAGCGACTGGGTGCCGCTCTTCACCGCGCTGTGGCTGCTCGGCATGACCCAGGCGATCAACCTCATCGACGGGCTCGACGGACTCGCCGCGGGCATCGTGGCGATCGCGAGCGGCTCGTTCTACGTCTACGGACGGCACCTCGCCGACGAGGGGCTCCTCGCGCAGCCCAACATCGGGCCCCTCGTCGCCGCGATCACCACGGGCATCTGCATCGGCTTCCTCCCGTGGAACTTCAACCCCGCGCGGATCTTCATGGGCGACTCGGGCTCGCTCATGCTCGGCCTGCTCGTCGCGGTCTCGACGAGCGTCGTGGGCGGCCGCGCCTCGCCCGAGGCCGATCGGGTCGGCGGGCAGACGTACTTCTTCGTCGCGCCGATCTTCATCGCGCTGCTGGTACTCGGCGTGCCGATCGTGGACGTGCTGTTCGCCATCGTGCGGCGCACCGTGAGCGGCACCGGTTTCGCCACCGCCGACACCGGGCACCTCCATCACCGACTCATCCGCCTCGGTCACGGCCCGCGCCGCGCCGTCGTGATCCTGTGGGCGTGGACGGCGTTGCTCTCGGCCTTCGCGCTCGTGCCCGCGCTCAACGGCGGGCGCAGCCCGCTCTGGGCCTTCGGCCTCGCGGCGCTCGCGCTGCTCGGCTTCACGCTGTTCCACGACCGCCTTCGGCGACCGCCCGAACTCGCGCACGACTGACACAAGTTCACGAGACGCGGCGCGATTTGGCGGGGCCGCGAGTCCTCGCCTAACTTGAGCGACCGTTCACAAGCGTGACGGGCGGCCGCGCCGCCCGAAGGCGCGCAGGTCGTCGATCAGGGAGGTGCAACGTGGGGTCGCTGGTGCGACGGGTCTCGCGCGTGGTACCCCGCCGCGTGCCCGCGACCGCCGGCGAGCGAGAGCTCAACCGCGGCGTCGAGATGGCCGCCGTCGTCGGCGTGCTGGTCGGGCTCGGCGTCCTGCTCGACCGCGCGATCGGCACCACGCCGTGGTGCACGGTCGGCGCCGCGCTGTGGGCCTCGGTCGCGCAGTTCGTGAAGCTCCGCTACGCATACGGGGCGAGCCTCGATGCCGCCGCCGTGCGCCGCGCGGCGTCGGCGACGGCGCACCAGCGGGGGCGTGCATGAGCCTCGACACCCTCCGCCCGGAGCAGGTCTCGGTGCTCGCGATGCGCGACGTCGGCCCCGCCCCCGAGGCTCAGGTGACGCGCGACCTCGTGCGCCGCGGGCTGATCGCCGCGCCGGCCCTCGTCGCGGCCGCCGCAGTGCTGCGCGGCGCCGATGGCGCCGCATCGGCCGCCTACGCCCTCGGCGTCGTGCTGGTCAACTTCGTGCTCGCCGCCGCGCTCATCTCGCGCACGGCCCGCATCTCGTACGCGGTCATGATGGCGGCCGTGCTCTTCGGGTACCTCGCGCGCCTCGCGCTCGTGTGCGTCGCGGTCTTCGCCGTGCGCGACGCGGCGTGGGTCGACCTGCCGACCCTCGGCGTCGCCCTGATCGTGTCGCACCTCGGCCTGCTCTTCTGGGAGTCGCGCGCGGTGTCGATCTCGCTCGCATTCCCCGGCCTGCGGCCCTCGCGTGCGGGGGTCCCGTCGTGACGGCCATGCTGGCGTTCGAGTTCCCCCCGATCAACGCGATCCTGCGCTGGAGGGACCTCGCGCCGGGTCTCAACAAGGTGGGGATGATCTCGATCCTCGCCGCACTGATCGGGATCGGGCTCTTCCTCCTCGCCTCGCGCAAGGACCCGAAGGTCGCGCCAAAGGGCAGCCGCAACCTCGCCGAGATCTCGATCGAGTTCATCGAGAACAACATCGTGATGCAGACCATGGGTCGCGACGGCCTGCCATGGACGCCGTTCCTCCTGACGATGTTCATCTTCATCTACCTCTGCAACGCACCCGGCATCATCCCGTTCATCCAGATGCCCGCGACCGCGCGCATGGCGACACCGATGTTCCTCGCGCTCCTCGTGTGGGTGATCTTCAACGTGCAGGGCATCAAGCACCAGGGTCCGCTCGGCTACTTCAAGGGCGTCCTCTTCCCGCCCGGCGTGCCCAAGGCGCTCTACGTGCTCGTGACGCCGATCGAGTTCATCTCGACGCTCATCGTGCGCCCCTTCTCGATGGCGGTCCGACTCTTCGCGAACATGCTCGCCGGCCACCTCCTGCTCGTGATCTTCGCGCTGCTGTCCGAGGCGCTGATCCAGGCGCGGGACCGCGTGCTGATCCCGCTCGGCGTGCTGCCGTTCTTCATGCTCACGTTCCTCACCGGCTTCGAGGTCCTCGTGGCCTTCCTGCAGGCCTACATCTTCACGATCCTCACCGCGGTCTACATCGCGGGCGCGGTCCACCCCGAGCACTAAGTCCACCACCACCACACCACAAGGAGAAGTACCGCAATGGAAGCACTGGTCAAGATTGCGAAGGTCGCGGCGGAGGCCGCCGCGGATCCCGCAGAGGCGAAGAACATCGCCGCGGCCGGGTCCGCGGGCTACGCGTACGGCCTCGCGGCCATCGGCCCCGGCGTCGGCATCGGCATCATCTTCGGCAACGCGATCCAGGCCATGGCGCGCCAGCCGGAGGCCGCGGGCATGGTCCGCACGACGATGTTCCTCGGCATCGCCTTCACCGAGGCGCTCGCCCTCATCGGTTTCGTCGTCTTCATCCTCCTGAAGTACGCCTGATCCGGGAGTCCCCGTCCGCATGCAGTTCGTCCTCACCCTGATCGCCGCCGAAGGCGCGGGCACCGGGCCCAACCCGATCGCCCCCGAGACGAAGGAGCTCGTCCTCGGCGCCGCGTCGTTCCTCGTGTTCTTCGCGGCGATGCGGTTGTGGCTGTTCCCCAAGGTGAAGGCCGGCATGCAGCTGCGCTACGACGGGATCCGAGCGGACCACGAGGCGGCGGGCGCCGCGACCGACGCGGCCCGCGCCGAGGTGGCCCGCTACGAGGCGGCGATCGCGGAGGTGCGCGCCGAGGCCGCAGCGCGGCTCGACAAGGCCCGTGCCAAGGCCGACGCGGAGCGCCAGGCGCGCATGTCGGTGGTCAACGCGCGGATCGCGCAGCAGCGCTCGGAGGCCGACCGCGAGGTCGCCGCCGCGCGCGCCGCGGCACGCGACCAGGTGGCGAGCGGCGTGGCCGAGGTCGCGTCGCGGATGGCCGAGCTGGCCGTCGGCGCGCGGCCCGATGCCGCCGCGGTGCGACGCGCGGTCGACGCGGCGATGGCGTCGGGGTCGCGGTCGTGAGCGCCGTCGGCGCGCTCGTCGCGGTCGTGGTGGCCGCGGAGGACCCGACGCAGACGCACCACTGGCTGCTCCCCGAGACGGCCGAGATCATCTACGGCGGGCTCGCGTCGCTGATCATCTTCGCGATGCTGTGGAAGTTCGCCGGCCCGGCCGCGCGCAAGGGGCTCTCGGGCCGCACCACGCGCATCCAGGCCGAGCTCGACGCCGCTGCCGCGGCCCGTCGCGCCGCCGACGAAGAGGCCGCACGCATCCGCACCGCGCTGGGCAACGTCGCGGCGGAGCGCGATCGCCTGCTCGCCGACGCCGACCGCCAGGCGGCGGAGATCCTCGCCGAGGGGCGCCGCCGCGCAGACGCGGAGGCCGCCGAGACCGAGGCGCGCGCCGCCGCGGAGGCCGCCGCGATCCGCGACCGCGCTGCCGACGAGCTGCGCGGCGAGATCACCCGCCTCGCGACGCTGGCCGCCGAGCGCATCGTGCGCGACACCCTCGACGACCGTCACCACGCGGAGCTGATCGACGGGTTCGCGGGCCGGGTGCGCGAGGCCGCGAGGGCCGGGTCGTGAGCGCTCGCGTCGAGGCCTACGCCAAGGCCCTCTTCGAGGTCGCCGAGGCCGAGGGCAAGCTCTCGACCGTCGAGGCCGAGCTCCACCG
>CAXRBC010000021.1:0-2167 GCA_964228515.1 Ilumatobacteraceae bacterium | reverse complement strand
GGAATCCCGTGGCGTGCGACCAGACGACCGGGACCGGCGCGTGTACGAGCGCGCCGGCGGGCGCTCGGGTCGCCGGCGGCGCGGAGGCCACCTCGTGGTACGTGCGGATCGCGACGCCGTCGCTGCTCTGGACGATGCGCGTGGCGAGGGGGAGCATGGGCGGCCGCACCGATGCGGCGCCGCGACGATACCGCGCGGCGGCGCACGCGTGCGCGGCTTGCCGCGTCGCGACGGGCACAACTACCCTCGCGCCATGGCGAAGCGACGCACACGCACGAAGAAGGCAACGAAGGCACGCGCGAAGACGGCGGGGAAGACGCGCCGAACCGCGGCGCGAGGGAAGAAGAAGACCGCGAAGACGCGCCGCGCGACGGCGGGGCGGGGCAAGAAGAAGACCGCGAAGAAGCGGCGCCCCACGAAGCGCGCGACCGCGAAGAAGCGGCGCACGACCGCGAAGCGAGGCACGAAGAGGTCCGCGACCCCTCGGGCGGCGTCGGGTGCGATCACCACCGTCGGTGGCATCGTCCGCGCCTGGGCGCGGCAGCGCCCCACCGGCGTCGCGCTGGTGCAGGGTGACCGCACGCAGACGTGGGCCGAGCTCCACCGGCGCGCCTCGCAGGTCGCGCACGGACTGCGGCGCGCGGGCGTCGGACCGCAGGATCGCGTGGCGTTCCTCGACAAGAACTCGATCGCCCACTTCGAGGTCTTCTACGGCTGCGCGCTGCTCAACGCGGTGAGCTGCGACGTCAACTGGCGGCTCGCGGCGCCCGAGGTGCTCTACATCGTCAACGACGCGCAGGCCAAGGTGCTCGTCGTGGGGCAGGAGTTCGTGCCGATCCTGGACGCGATCGCCGGCCAGTTGACGACGGCCACGACGATCATCGTGATCGGCGGGCACCCCACGTACCGCGACTACGAGTCGTGGGTGGCCGGCCAGCCGACGGACGACCCGGCGGCCCCGAGCAAGGGCGGTGACGTCGCCTTCCAGCTCTACTCGAGCGGCACGACCGGCCGCCCGAAGGGCGTGATGCTGACCAACGACAACTTCTTCGCGTTCCTGGGCAAGGCGGGGGAGATCTTCCGCATCGACGGCTCGTCGGTCAACCTCGTGGCGATGCCGCTCTTCCACATCGGCGGCAGCGGCTGGGCGACGGCCGGGCAGTTCTTCGGCGCGGCGTCCATCATCCAGCGCGACGTCGACCCGGGCGCGATGCTGGGGCTGATCGCGCAGCACCGGATCACGCACGCGTTCATGGTCCCGGCCCTGTTGCAGTTCACCCTCATGGTGCCGGCGATCAACACGACGGACTTCTCGAGCCTGAAGCTCATCGCGTACGGCGCCTCGCCGATCTCGGAGGAGGTGCTGGCCGCGTCGCTGAAGGCGTTCAAGTGCGCGTTCATGCAGATCTACGGCCTCACCGAGACGACGGGTGTCGTGACGCTGCTGTACCCCGAGGAGCACGAGCTCGAGGGACCGCGCAAGGTGCGTCTCCGCTCCTGCGGCCGGCCCGCGCCGGGCAACGAGGTGCGCATCGTGGACTCGGACACCAAGAAGGACGTGCCCGCGGGCGAGGTCGGCGAGATCTGGATCCGCTCCAAGCAGGTGATGAAGGGCTACTGGAACATGCCGAAGGAGACCAAGGAGGTCATCCTCGCGGGCGGCTGGTTCCGCTCCGGCGACGCGGGCTACAAGGACAAGGACGGGTTCATCTACATCTTCGACCGCGTGAAGGACATGATCGTGTCCGGCGGCGAGAACGTGTACCCGGCCGAGGTGGAGAACGCGCTCATGTCGCACCCGTCGATCGCGGACGTCGCCGTGATCGGCGTGCCCGACGAGAAGTGGGGCGAGGTGCCCAAGGCGATGGTGGTGCGCAAGAAGGACCCGTCGGGTGCGCCCGTCGGCGTCACGGAGGCGGAGATCATCGCCTTCGCCCGCGAACGGCTCGCGGGCTTCAAGACGCCCAAGAGCGTCGACTGGGTCGACGCCCTTCCCCGCAACCCGAGCGGCAAGATCCTCAAGAAGGATCTGCGGGAGCCGTTCTGGCGCGGGCGCGAGCGCCGCGTCAACTAGGCCCCCGGGCCGTCACCAGCGAGGGGAGTCCGACGTGAAGTTGTCGATGATGATCAACTACGTCGGCGACTTCCCCAAGTCGGCGCAGCAGGT
>CAXRBC010000020.1:0-3270 GCA_964228515.1 Ilumatobacteraceae bacterium | reverse complement strand
CGCCCGGCGAGACGCACGCGTGCGCGCCCACGGCGACGTCGTGATCCAGCGACGCGCGCGTGTTGACCACCGCGCCGTCGCCGAGCCGCACGCCGCACTGGAGCGTGGCGCCCGCGAGCACCTGGCTCCCCGCCCCGAGCGAGCAGTCACGCCCGACGTGTGCCGCGGGGTGCACGACCGACGCGAGCGCCCGACCCGCGGCGACGACGCGCTCGTGCACGCGGCGCCGCACGTCGGTCGACGGGTTGGCGCCCACACCGACGATGCAGACGTCGCCGTCGCCGAGTCGCGCCAGCCACTCGTCGCCGCCCAGCACGGGCACGCCGAAGACCTCGGTGCCCGCCGCGAGCGCCCGGTCGAGGATCCCCGCGGGTGTCACGCCACGCGCGAGCAGGGCATCCAGCACGACGCGGCCGTGCCCGCCGCAGCCCACGAGGTAGGTGCCGCCGCGGCTCACGCGCGTCCCCGATCGCCGGCGTCCTCGAGCGGATCGTCGGGCGCGTGGTCGCGCGTCGCCGCGCGCCCCACGACGTCGAACGCGTCCATCGGCGTGCGCCCCGTGCCCGGTCGCTTCACCGCCACATCCTCGTGGCCGATCGTGGCGCCGGCGCGGATCGCCCGCGCCGCGACGAGGCTGCGCCGTGCGACCGCAGCGGTGTCGCGCTCACTCGCCGTCGGCGCCTTGTCGCCCGACCCGAGCGCCGCCCCGACCTCGCGAATCGCCCGCACCATCGCGGCGAACTCCGTCGGCTCGAGCGACGCCGCGTGGTCCGGCCCCCTCGACGCGCGGTCGAGGGTGAGGTGCTTCTCGATCACGGTCGCGCCGAGCGCCACGGCCGCGACCGCGACGTGCGTGCCGAGCGTGTGGTCCGAGTACCCGACGGCGCAGCCGCAGGCCTCGCGCAAGGTCGCCATCGCCCGCAGGTTGGCCTCCGCGGCCGGCGCGGGGTATGCGCTCGTGCAGTGCAGCAGCGTGAGCCGTGCGGCCACCGCCTCGCGCCCCGCGGCCGATCGCGCCGCCTCGGCGAATGCGCGGCGCGACGGCGCGCCGTCGCCCGCGAACCCGAACGCCACCACGCCCACCGCCTCGCGCACCTCGTCGAGCGTCGCCATGCCCGTCGACACGATCAGTCGGTCCGCCGCGCGCGCCGCGGCGAGCAGCAGCGGCGCGTTGGTGAGGTCGCCCGAGCCGACCTTGATCGTGCGCATCCCGAGCCGCTCGGTGAGCAGGCGCAGCGAGCCGAGGTCGAACGGCGGGGAGAGGAAGTCGATCCCCCGCGCCGCGGCCCGCGCCGCGAGCGTCTCGTGGATCTCGGGCGCGAGCTCGAGCGCCGCGAGCATCTCGCGCTGCGTCGTCGCCCCGGCGTTGGCGCGCTGGTAGGCGGCGGCGGGCGCGCTCGGCGTGACGAGGTCGTCCGCACGGAACGTCTGGAACTTCACGGCGTCGGCACCCGCGTCCGCCGCGGCGTCCACGAGCCGTGCCGCCACGTCCGCGTCGCCGCCATGGTTGACGCCCGCCTCCGCGATCACGTAGGTGCGCCGCGTCGCGCCCGTGTCGTGCGTCGTGCTCACGCCGTCGCCCCCGCATCGTGGAAGTCCTTGTGCGCCCCGCGCAGCGCCCCGTCGCGCAACCAGCGCTCGAGCACGTCCACGATGCGCGCGGCCGCGCCGCCGCCGCCGTCGTAGGGCGAGGGCCAGGCGTCGCGCCGCCCCCCGGCGATCGCCGCCTCGAGCGCTCCGGCGATCGCCGCCCGCTCGCACGCCACGTCGCGCACGCTCGCCGCGCGGAGGCGACCGTGCTGGCGCGCTCCGACGTTGACCGTCGGCGTACCGAGCACGGGGGCCTCGATGATCCCGCTCGAGGAGTTGCCCACGACCACGTCGGCATGGCGCACGAGGGCCGCGTACCGCGCCCGCCCGAGCGATGCGTGCAATGCGCGGCGCCGCGGCGCCGCGGCCACCCACGAGCGGATCGCATCGCCGACCTCCCGGCCGGCCGGATCCGCGTTGGTGCCCGTGCAGACCGTCGCGGCGTCCGGGTGCGAGGCCTCGACGGCCTCGACGGCGGCGAGCACCTCGGCGATCTCGCGCGACGGCGCGCCGTCTCCGAGCGTCGTCGGGTGATGCGTGAGGCACACGAGCGGCGACCCGAGCGCGATGCCGATCTCGGTAGCGAGGCGATCGCGCGGCACGGGGGGCGTCGCGCGCGCGAGGTCGACCCCCAGCGCGCCCGTCACGACGACGCGGTCGGGGTCCTCGCCCATCTGCACGACGCGCCGCCCGTACTCGGCGGCTGCGACGAAGTGCAGGTGCGACATCTTGGTGATCGCATGGCGGATCGCGTCGTCGAAGGCGCCCGTCGTCACCTCGCCGCCGTGCACGTGCGCCACGGGGATGCGCAGCACGAGCGCGGCCTGCGCGGCGGCGAGGATCTCCCACCTGTCGCCGAGCAGCACGACCACCTCGGGCTCGAGGCGCGCGAGCGCGTCGGCCAGCCCGCGCACGGCCCCGCCGAGTGCCCTCGCCACGCCGAGCCGCGAGTCGTCGGCGAGGTCCAGGTCCACGCGTGCGTCGATGTGCCGGCCGTCGGCGAGGATCTCGCGCTCGGTGAGGCCGTGGCGCGCCGAGAGATGCGTGCCCGTCACCACCAGCCGCACGTCGAGGGCCGCCCGCCGCGCGGCCTCGTCGAGCACCGGCGCGAGCAGGCCGTCCTCGGCGCGCGAGCCGGTGACGACGCAGACGCGCTGGCGGTCCCCGCTCATGCCGCGCTCCCGCGACCTCGCCCGCTCACGCGGCGCCCCCGCGCACGGCGGCGGGCGCGCCGCCGAGGCGCGCGCTGCTCGGCACGTTGACCAGCGTCGCGTGCAGGGTCGTGGCGACCGGCAGCGCGGCGCGCGGCGCGTCGGCGTACATCGGCAGGGTGTGCAGGGGCTGCCAGGCGGGGCGGCACAGGTAGCCCGCCGCGTGCGCGGCCGCGAGCACCTCGTCGCGTCGCGCCTCGGCGTCGTCGCCGTCGGCGAGTCGCGCCGCCACCAGCCAGCGATTCGAGGTGGTGTCCGCGCGCGGCGCCACGACCGCCCATCCCTCGGCGCCGCGAGCGGCGGCCTCGTAGCGCGCGGCGAGCGCGCGCTTGCGCGCGAGCATGTCGTCGAGGCGGTCCATCGGTGCCACGCCGAGTGCCGCGTTGAGGTTGGGCATCCTGTGGTTCCACGCCACGGCGTCGTGCACGTACTCCCCTGCGTGCGGTCGCTTGGCGGTGGTCGCGAGATG